>JASFZD010000022.1:0-4479 GCA_045046645.1 Sulfurimonas sp.
AAGTATTGATAAATCATCTTCATCAACTACATAAAAACCTTTTGGTTCTGATATTAAAATAGCTCCACTTTTAGAGATTGCTTTTTTAAGTTTTCTCTCATAGTTTTCTCGTATTTTTGTTGCTTTGTTTTTCATCTTTTTTTGTCCTTTTTTTCTTGTAGATTTCTTGATATTTTTCATCAAGTTTTGACCTCTTTTTAGTGCTGTTTTTTTCTTCTTAAAATGTCTAAAAGGTGCATTTAGCTGTTGTCATCATATAAGGCTAAGAAATACCTCTCAAACCCCCTGTTTACCGTATGGTGCATTTAGCTGTTGTCACTATGGCTACACCCTCACTTAAGATAAACCTCTCATAGCTAAGAGTGAGAAGAGAAGTAAGAATATAAAATAAACACTTTTATACTTTTGATAACTTCCAACTCTTAACTGTTCTAAGTGATACTTTTAAATCATCAGCTATTTTCTGTAAAGTCATTCCATTTTCTCTAAGCTTTAAACCATCTTCTTTTAATAGTTCAAACTTCTCTCTCTTTTTGTTTACTGCAATTAGTCCACCTTTTGAGTGTGCCTTTTGTAAATCTTCTTTTTTTAACTTTACTTTCCACTCATCACGATTGAGTTTTAATATCGCTTTTACTTTGCTGTTGAGTTCTCGGAACGAGTATTCAAACTTGCATTTAGTATTAAAGTGAATTGCCATTGCTAAAACACTCTCATAAAAGAGTTTATTATCATAATATAATCGCATTGCATATTTTGTTAAGTTACTCATAAACTCATCTTTACCTAAAGGGTATAAAGGCTTGTGATACTTAACAAATTTTGAGAAATGTTTTCCTAAATCTGAAATAGTGTAACTCCTCTCTATACCCTCCATATAATCAAACTCATCAAACTTTACGCTTGGTATGCGTTCTTGTATCTGATATTTGATTGAGGCTACTCTTTGCCATTCCCTCCAGCTTTGAGGTGCATATAAAAAATGATATAATAAATGTAATGTTTTCTTACCATGTATATCACTTAGCCACCTCTTTAAAGATGGAGGCGGTAATCCATATAATGCACTATCAAAATCAGATACAACCTTAAGACTTAACCCTGACTGCATTTGAGTTTTTGCCTAAAAGTTTGTTTAAATAACTTTCCGCCCTCTTAATGTTCTCTATACTTTGATGTAATCTTCTCTCTTTGTGCGTTCCAGTATTTGTTAAGTTTGGTTTCCGTACTTCTATAAGCTCTATACCGTGCTTTTTAATCGTTCCATAATACTGATTACGATTACTTGCTATTGCGTCCATAGATGATGATGTGCCACCATTAAGAAACTCTTGCATAATTGTAATAATGTGGCTTGATTTTTCAATTTCACTCATCTAAGCCACCTTGTCGCTGTTGATAAAGTCTTCAAGTTCTGCAACTGAAAATACTGTTACCCTTGCACTTACTTTTTTCGCTGTGAGCTTTCCTTGCTTTGCATAAAGCCATAATGTGCTTAATGGTATGCCATAATTTACTTTTATCTCTTTAGCTCTTAGGTACTTTTTATCCGCATTGTGTTTTTTTTCTAGTTCTGTTTTTAAAGTTTCACTCATAATATTGCCTTTATATGTGATACTTAAAGCTTTAAGGTTAAACACTTAGCTTTGTTTGGTTTTGCTAAGGGCTTGTTAATTAACTGAGGTGATTATACTAGATACCTAATGTAGTTTGTACGGATTTTTAAAGAGTTTAATTCATAGGAATTTTTAAATATAAAATTCCTATTTAGTTGAAAATATCTGGTGCTTCTATACCTGTTGATAACTCTCTGTATCTTCTTTTATCTATGTATTCAATAGATATGTCTAAATACTTTTTGAGTGTTTTAGCGTCTAGCGTTTGCGAAGTATTTATATCTGTATCAGCATAATAATTATAAACTTCATTTTGTATTTTTCTTTGAGTCATTTTTACTTTTTTACAATCATAAATATAAAACATATCTGCTATTTTTTGTTGTTTTGATAAGATTGTTCTACTATCAAAACATTTTCCTTTATCATTGCACATCAGATTATCTGCTTTTTGTAATTTTTCTCCTATAAGCTCAATAGGTGCTTTTATAATATTATTTATTTCAATATCTTTTTTTACGTGTGAAATATAAGCAATAATTTCTTTAAGTGGTTTTGATAAGTCTACCTTTAAGGTAGGAAATTTATTCAATAAAGTATTATGAATTTTTAATTTAGGTCTTTTAAAATTACTTATAATTTCATTGGTAGATTTTAATTCCACCGCACCATCTTCTAAATAGTTTTTCCAATCTTCAACACTGCTTAATTCATATTCATCTTCTAAATTTTGAGCAAAGGCATAGTCTTGGCTCTCACTCATTGAGGTTCTTATAAAATAGCCCTCTCTAAAAATTCTTTTTTCTAAAATATTTTCATTTAAGATGTCGTCACATATAACCCTTGTGTTTTCACTTAGTAATCCCCTTTTTTTGTTTCCATCCTCAGCAATAGTAATATCATTGATAATATCATATATAATTTTATGTATTCTATTGTCCTCAAAAAAAATAAGATTATCATTAAAGATACTATCTTGATAATCAAGACCACTCCCTCCAAAATACTCTAAATTAGAAGCAAAAGGTATTATTTCAGAAGAATTTATTTTGTATAATATCCTGAGTTGTTTATTTTGGTGTTTATCTTCAAAATTTATGTTGGCATACATATCTTCTTCTTTGTTATTCGTGTAAATCCCTACAATTTCATCTAATAACTTTAAATTATATTCATTTCTGATAGCCATTTCATAAGCCACACATTGAGTAAGTTCATAATCTTCAAACTCTTCTATCTCTTTATAGATTGTATCGCTTCTTTTAGGTATATTTATCATTTCACATCTCTCTATTAAATTATCTTAACCATACCATAAAAAATAATTATTTCATATTTATATTGCACTATGTCATACTACATTAGACTAACTTTATTGCTATTTTAATGATTGTTTGGTATAGTTCTTTTGTAAAGCATTTTCAACCTTTGTTATAAGTAGATTTACTACCTACTAAGTAGCATAGTAAGCCTTATCTCTTCGTTGAGATAGGGCTTTTTTTTTGCTTAATTTTTTAGGTTATCATGGGTAGTGTTGGGTGGGAATGCTAATTCAAAGGCTAGAAAATACTTTTAAGACTATTTGTCTTACTGTTGATACTTGGTTATTTAACTAAGCTATTTTAATACTAGAGGGTCTTAGTAAACCCCTCTCTACTTCTGCACCTCATCAAGATAATCACTCCACCACTGCATAAGCTCAACTCTCTCATCAAGATACTTAGCTCTATTGTATGCTTGACTGACTGAATTACCAACACTATGAGCTAATTGAGTTTCGATTACATCATATTTAAAGTGGCTTTTTTCGTGTGCTATCGTGCTAAACATAGCTCTAAAACCGTGAGGGGTAAATTCTTCTTTAGTGTAGCCCATTCGCCTTATAGCTCCTAATAATGCACCATCACTTAAAGGTGTGGTTTTACTTTTGGTACTTGGGAATAAATAAGGACTGTTGCCACTATAAAGCTGTATGTCTTTTAAAAGTGTTATGAGGGTATCGGATAGGGGTATAATAAACTCATCTTTTGTTTTCATCTTCTTAGCAGGTATTACCCATTGTTTAGCGTTGAGGTCAATTTCACTCCATAATGCAAGGCGTACATTTGAGGGGCGTACAAAAGTATAAGCTAACATCAAAAGGGCGTATTTAGTAGAGAGTTCACCGTTATACTCTCTTATGTTTGTAAGTAGGTTTTTAATACCTGTATTGTCTGTTATGGTAGGGTAGTGCTGTTTTGTCTTCTTGCCTAAAATTTCTTCAAGTAAAATATCGGCAGCAGGATTACGTTCTGCTTTATCGTTTGCCACCGCCCACTTAAAAGTTTTACTAATTGCATAAAAAAGTTTTCTCGCACTGTCGTTTACGCCTCTATCGTTCATTTTTTGCATTATTTTTATGAGGTCTTTCGCTGTTACCTCATCTATGTTTTTACCTCCTATGTACTCGAAACAATCGTTTTTAAAGGCGTTTATCGTTCTTTTATAGTGAGCTTCGCTAAATGTATCTTTTTGCTTTTCTAGGCGTTCTAAGGCTATTTTCTTAAAGGTGTTGAGGGCTTTAAGTTCTTTTTCTTGTTGGCATATTTTTTCTTCTTTTTTTATTTCATTTGGATTAATGCCGTTTGCTATGTCGGTTTTATATTTTTCTCTTAGCTCTCTTGCTTTAGATAATGTTATTTCAGGGTATGCCCCTAATGATAATAATTTCTCTTTGCCCTCAAACTGATATTTGATTCTCCATAGCTTAGTATTGCGTTTTGTAACTAAAAGATACAAGCCTCCACCATCTGACAACTTGTAATCTTTCTCTTTTGGTTTTGCTTGTTTTATTTGTGTCGCTGTAAGCGGTGTTATCTTCCGT
>JASFZD010000023.1:0-18412 GCA_045046645.1 Sulfurimonas sp.
AAAGAAAAACTCTCTACACTTGCTTTGTCAATGTTTAGAAAAGATTTTTTTGGGATTTTTCATGGTTCCCTCTCTGCTAAAACAGAATCAAATCGTTTTCTTATAAACACTAAAGAGGCTATTTTTGATGATATTAATGAACATAATCTTATCGAACTATATTTTAAAAAAGATTATCGTTGGAATCAGGCGAGCATAGATTCCAAAATTCACTTTAGTATCTATTCTCAAATAAGTGAAGCAAAGTTTGTTTGTTTCACTATGCCACCATTTACAACTGCTTATTCACTAAATCACAACATCATATCCCCAAAAGATTACTTTGGTAGTACAGAAATAGGTTCTCTTGAAATCGTTGATCCAAAACAATATGATGATTGGTATGATAGAGCCCAGAGTGAAATAGCTTACTATTTTCAGACTAAAAAAACAAATATTATGGTTATCCGCGGTTATGGTGTTTATGCCTTTAGTAGAGATATCCACGAGATGGCAAAACAATTAGCAATACTAGAAAAAAGTTGTAGACTACTTATGCTTGATAGTAATAAAACTAATTTTAACTTTGATTAAAAAAATGATACAATTGTTTAAAATGTGGCAGTAACTAGACTAGCTAGGTAAGAGTTTTCCTAAATCTTAGGTAACTCTTTAATAGCATCATACGCTGTATCCATCATCTTATCTATCTCTGCGTTTGTGATGATATATGGTGGCATAAAGTAGATGACATTCCCTAAAGGTCTTAGAAGCACCCCATGCTTTAAGCCATATTGATAAACCTTCAATCCCATTCGTAACTTCGAATCATAATTTTTCAAATCAATCGCACATACCATTCCTGTTTGTCTAATTGATTCTACATTTTGAAGTGTTAAAAACTTTTCTAACTTTTCGCCCATATATCTTGCTAACACTCTATTTTTTTCAATGATATCATCATTCTCAAAAATATCAAGTGTTGCATTTGCCGCACTACATGCTAAAGCATTTCCTGTGTAAGAGTGGGAATGTAAAAATGCTTTATGCTCATTATAATCACAATAAAATTTTGCATATATGTTATTTGAAGTTAGTACAACAGAAAGAGGTAAATAACCTCCTGTTAGACCTTTTGAAAGAACTAAAAAGTCAGGAGTTATTTTAGCCTTAGAACAAGCAAACAACTCTCCTGTTCTACCAAATCCAACCATCACTTCATCGGCGATTAGATGTACATTGTATTTAGAACATATCTCTCGCACTTGTACTAAAAACTCGGGATGATACATATGCATACTTCCTGCACCTTGAATAAGAGGCTCAACAATAATAGCGCTTATCTTATGGGCTTTTTTGGCACATAAACTCTCAAAAGCTTTTGCTGCGTTTAGTGCTGCGTTTATACTCATATCTTTAGGAACAGGTGTTTGCAGAGTTTCTAAAAGCAATGGTGCATAAGTATCTTTGTAAAGTTCTACATCACCAACACTCAAAGCACCAATTGTTTCACCATGATATGAGTTTGTTAGTGAAACAAAGATTGTTTTTTCTTTGTTTCCATCATTTAAGTGTGCATGATAACTCATTTTTAGCGCTACTTCTACAGCAGAAGAACCATTATCTGAGTAAAAACATTTGTCTAAGCCCTCTGGTGTTAGTTTTACTAAACGCTCAGATAACAAAACAACTTGTTTGTGAGTAAATCCAGCCAATATCACATGTTCAAGGGTATCTAACTGTTCTTTTATTTTATCGTTTATGTATTTGTTAGTATGCCCAAACATATTCACCCACCAACTACTGATGGCATCTATGTATGAATTACCCTCGAAATCTTCAAGATAAACACCATGTGCTTTTTTAATTGGAATCATTGGTAAAGTTTCATGATCTTTCATCTGAGTACATGGGTGCCAGATGACATCTAAGTCGCGATTTTTCAACTCTGTGTTAGTTATGTTATCATTCATAAAGAAATTATACCTTTGTATCATTACTTTATCAAGGTTTAATAAGAATTTACCTAAAATATGAAAAATAACGAAAATAGGGTTTTTATAGATGATTACATGGATGCAAAGACATAAAAAATATCTCATTGTTACGATTTGGATTTCTACTATCGCTTTTATCGGTGCTGGTTTTGTTGGTTGGGGTCAATATAGTTATGGCGATAAAGCTGGAGCAGTTGCAAAAGTTGGAGAGATAGAAATCACACAAGGTGAATTACAAAAAGGTTATTCAAACTTATATTCACAATACAATAAAATGTTTGAAGGTAATTTTGATGAAGAAAAAGCAAAGCAATTTGGTCTTCAAAAACAAGCTCTAAATCAACTCACACAACAAGCTCTTATTTTAAACCTTGCTGCTGCTTATGACTTAGAAGTAAATGATGATGAAATTCTTGCTGAGTTAAAAACGCAAGAGTATTTTTTCAATAAAGGTGTTTTCAATATAGAAGTTTACAAACAAGTACTTTCTAGAAATAACCTTACAACAAAAGAGTATGAAGAAGATCTCAAAAAGAACCTACTCATCCAAAAAACATTAAAACTACTTCCTATTAAAATTTCAGATAGTGAATCTGATGTCTTAAATACTATCGTAAGTATCTCTGATAAAATAAGTTACAAAGTTTTAACACAAGCAGATGTTAAAGTTGATACATCCGATGAACTTGTAAAAAACTTTTGGGCAACACAGATGACAAATTTTATGAATGAGGTTACTTATGACATTGAGTATATCAAACAAGCAAATATAAACAAAGAGTATGAACAAAGTAAAATACTTGCATATTACAACGACAATAAAACACACTTTAAAGGTAGTGATGGAAAAATCTTACCTCTTGAGAATGTTAAAGATAAAGTCATAACAGAGTTAAATCAAGATGCAACAAAAAAAGAAGCTTTAAGAACATATATTTCGTATAAAAAAAATAAGCTTAGTCAAGATATAAAAATTAACAAGACGACTATTTCACAATCTCAGAACCCTTACAACAAAGAAATTCTTCAAAAGGTTTCTAGATTATCAACTTCATTAGCTTACTTAAAACCTGTTCTTGTCAACAATGAATATATTATTATCAAACTAAAAAATACAAACGCAGCAAAAGCTAAAAGTTATAAAGAAGCTAAATTGGAAGTCTTACCTCTTTATATTAGTGAAAAAAGTAAGTCTAAATTGTTAGAGATGGCAAACACAACAGTTTCATCGTTTACAGGTGCAACAACAGACTTTATAACAACAGTAAGTTTAGATAAAATCAGTGGACTTTCAAAAGAAGAAGCAGCAGATTTCCTTGCAAAACTCTTTATTTCTCAAAAAAAGAATGCATATATAACATTAAGTAGTGGAAAGATTGTTCTTTACAACATTTTGGAACAAAAAATGCTTAATAAAGAGAATACAAACCAAAGCGAAAACCTATCTAAACTAAAGAGTGATATATTTAACAAAGGCCTTATAAAAGAGCTTCAAAGTAGATATAAAACTGAGATATTTGTTAAAGGACTATAAATTGAGTAGAACTGTTTTAGCCATTGACATTGGCTCTACAAAGATATGTGCAATTATCGCTCAAATTGAAAATGACAACTCTATATCTATCACTGGCGCTGGAACAACTAAAGCACAAGGTCTTAGAAAGGGAAGCATTACAAATATAGAACTCGCAGCTAGAAGTATTAAAACAGCAGTTGAAGATGCTAAGCGTGTCTCTGGTAGTGATGTTAAAACTGCCATAGTCTCTATGTCTGGTGCTTACACAAAAAGTTTAAACTCTAACGGTATCGTAAATATACAATCTAAAGAGATTAGTTTCAAAGAGATAGAACGTGTTATGCACACCTCTTTATATAATGCTAATATTCCAAATGAGTATGAGGTTCTTCATGCTCTGCCATACAACTTCAAGGTAGATGACCAAGACTTCATAGAAGATCCACTTGGTATGAATGCTTCTCGTTTAGAAGTTGAAACACATATCATCACAACACAAAAATCGAACCTAAACAACCTAAAAAAAGCTGTTAATGGTGCAGGTGTAGAAGTTGAAAATGTTGTACTAGCTGGTTACGCTTCATCTATTGCCACTCTGAATGTAGATGAAAAAGAACTAGGTGCAGTTATTATAGACATGGGTGGTAATACTTGTAATATTGCTATCTATTCTGGAAATTCTCTTAGATACAATGATTTTTTAGGCGTTGGCTCAAATCATGTAACTAGTGACCTATCAATGGCTCTTCACACACCACTAAATATTGCAGATAGCGTCAAGCTGAGCTATGGTTCACTACTGACACCAAGTAATGATTTGATTGAACTTCCTATTATAGGTGATGAAGATACAACTCACGAAGTTTCTCTTGAAGTTGTGCATAATGTCATCTTTGCAAGAGTAGAAGAGACGCTTATGATACTTGCGCAATTTATCGAAAAAAGTGGTTTAAAAGACCAAATTGGTGCTGGTGTTATCTTAACAGGCGGTTTTTCTAGAATGGAAGGCATACGAGACTTAGCAGTTGCTACTTTTGGTTCAATGCCAGTTCGTTTAGCCCGTCCAGTTGAGATGGACGGGCTATTTGATAATCTTAGAACTGCTGAATTTTCTAGTGCTATTGGACTCATAATGTACTCAAGAGCACCATATACAGCCTATGAAATAGATGTAAACAAAAGAGTAAGACATACAAACGAATCCTCTACTTTGCAAAACAAAGTTAATTTTAATGAAGACCCAGACATTCCTATAGCTCCTTCAATCGCATTAGAAGAGCCAAAAGAAAAAATGGTCAATTTGGAAAATTCTAAAGAGAAGAAAAGTGATGAAGCTAGTAGTATTAGTAAGTTTTGGAACTGGGCTACCCAGTTATTTTAAAGGAGTGAAGTAATGGAACCATTTGTAGTTGAAGAATCAAACAAAGTAAGCGGAGCAAGAATCATCGCAGTTGGCGTTGGTGGCGGCGGTGGAAATATGATTGGTCATATGATTAATGAAGGTGTTACTGGCATAGAGATGATGCTTATAAATACTGATGCTCAGGTTTTAAGTGAAACAAGTGCTGCTTCAAAGATTCAGATTGGTGCTAAGCTCACAAAGGGCCTTGGTGCTGGAATGAAACCAAACATTGGAAAAGATTCTGCGCTAGAGAATTATGATGATATCAGAGCTGCTCTAGAGGGTGCTGATATAGTGTTTATCTCTGCTGGCCTTGGTGGTGGAACTGGAACTGGTGCTGCACCTGTTATCGCTCAAATAGCCAAAGAAGTTGGCGCTTTAACAATTGCTATTGTTACTAAGCCTTTTAAGTTTGAAGGGAAAAAGCGTCTTAAGCTTGCAGAAACGGGACTTGAAGAACTTAAAAAAGAGAGTGACTCTATTGTTGTGATTCCAAATGATAAGCTTCTTTCTATTATAGATAGAAAGCTTGGACTTAAAGATAGTTTTAAAATCGTAGATAGTGTTTTAGCACAAGCTGTTAGTGGAACATCTGGCGTTATTCTATCAAGTGGAGATAATGACATCAACCTTGACTTTGCTGACTTACAAACTGTAATGAGTCATAAAGGTATGGCACTTATGGGTGTTGGTGAGCATGAAGGTGAAAACGCAGCATATGAAGCTATCAAAGCAGCTATTGAATCTCCACTTCTTGATAATATGTCTATTAACGGTGCTATGGGTGTTTTAGTTCATTTTAAAATGCATCCTAGCTTCTCTATGATAGAGCTTGCTGATGCAATGGAAGTAGTACACGATAGTGCTCATGATGAGGCAGAGGTTATCTGGGGAACATCAACAGATGAAAGTATTCCTGAAAACTATATCAAGATTACTATTGTTGCAACAGGTTTTGAAAAGGACCTTAGCAATGACCCTAATTTTGTACCAGAAGTACCGATGACACCACCTCGTGCAGTCGTTCGTCCTCGCTTAGTTGTAGGTGGAGAACTTGATGGTGATTACTTAGATATCCCCGCTTATATGAGACAACAACAAGACTAAAAGTGTCACACTTCACCAAAATCATGAAGGCCAAATCACTCCTTGGTCTTCGTGAAACTTCCTCTCTTAAAGAAATCAAAAACAAATATAAAAAGCTGATGAAAAAATGGCATCCTGATAAACACAAAGATGATTCAGATAAAGCTACAAAAATGTCTGCGCAAATCAATGGAGCATATGAAATCATTATGGATTATTGTAATAGTTATGAGTACTCTTTCGACGAAGAGAGTATTAAAAAAACAACTTATTCACCTTCAGAATGGTGGCATGATAAATTTGGTGGTAGATAAGTAAAAAATAATAACTTGATTTATATCAAATATCTATTTACCACATTTATATATAATACAAATAAAAAGAGAGAAAATGAAAAATATACTATTATCCTTAAGTTTAATAATAACACTTAGCACTACTCTACTCGCTGATAAAACGCCAACAAAAACGCAAGACCTAACAACAAAACAGATGAAAGCTCAAAATATCATAATTACTAAAATGTTTGTTCAAGAAATCTCAAAAGGTTTACCTCACACAATCGATAAATACACAAAGCTCATCTCCGTTACAAATCAAGAGTCGACTATAATCTATAATTTTGAAATAAATACTGGGAGCAAAAGTGATGAAGCAGTTATTGCAGAAGATAAAACAAGAATGAAAACTGCTATTACAAATGGAGTATGTAAATCGTCTATGAAATTTTTAGAATCTGACATTAATATATCTTATATTTACAATAGTGCCGCAAGTAAAAAAAAGCTATTTCAATTTAACATTACACAAGAAGATTGTACTATGTAATTACTTTTCTTCACACTTAACCTTAAATTATAAAATTAATTACCTTTCTTGACATACATCAAGCAGTTTCTCTCAGAAAAGCACTAAAATTGTTTATCATTTGGATCTATTTTTGGCGAGATAAGTTCAAAGGAATAAAAAGGAGAAGAAATGTACAAAAGTTTTAACAAACTCTCTTCAGTTATTTTAGGTACAACATTAGCAGCGACATTAGTCTCAGCTTCTGGTGGTGAACTACAAAAAGTAATGAAAGCAAGAGGCTTATCAGAAAATGATGTAATTCATGCTGCAAAGACTTATATACCATCTGGTGGTAGAAATGAATTTATCGTTTTTAGTTCTGGTGGTCAAAGTGGACAAATAATTGTTTATGGTGTTCCAGGCATGAGATTATTAAAATATATTGCTGTTTTCACACCTGAACCATGGCAAGGTTATGGTTATGATGAAGATAGTAAAAAGATTTTAAGACAAGGTAATATTCGTGGTCGTGAAATTAATTGGGGAGATACTCATCACCCTGCACTTTCTGAGACTAATGGTAAATATGATGGTAAATGGCTAGCAATTAATGATAAAGCAAATCCTCGTGTTGCAATTATTGACCTAGAAGACTTTGAGACTAAACAGATTGTTGTCAATCCAGTTTTTAAATCTGAACATGGTGGAGCATTTTTCACTCCAAATTCAGAGTATATCTTAGAAGCTTGTCAATATGCAGCACCTTACGATAATAACTATCACCCAATCGAAGAGTACAAAGAGACTTATCGTGGTGGTGTTACTTTATGGAAATTTGATCCTAAAAAAGGTCGTATTTCTGAAAAAGACTCTTTTGTTCTTGAATTACCTCCATATATGCAAGATTTAAGTGATGCAGGTAAAGGTGCTTCTGATGGCTGGGGCTTTACTAACTCATTTAACACTGAAATGTATACAGGTGGAATCGAAGTTGGTATGCCACCAAATGAAGCAGGTATGAGTAGAAATGATACCGACTTTTTACATGTATATAACTGGAAAAAATTAGCAAAACTTGCTAAAAATAAAAAGAATGTAAAAGTAATAAACGGAATTAGAGTTATTCCAATGAGTGTTGCAGTTGCGAATAATGCACTATTTTTAATCCCTGAACCTAAATCACCACACGGTGTTGATGTTTCTCCTGATGGTGAATATATCACAGTATGTGGTAAACTAGATACGCATGCTTCTGTTTACAAATGGAGCAAAATCAAAAAACTTATCAAAAGTAAAAAATATGCTGGTAAAGATCCTTATGGTATTCCTATCTTAGATATGAAATCATCTTTACATGGTCAAGTT
This sequence comes from Sulfurimonas sp., assembly GCA_045046645.1. Taxonomy (GTDB): domain Bacteria; phylum Campylobacterota; class Campylobacteria; order Campylobacterales; family Sulfurimonadaceae; genus Sulfurimonas. The sequence goes on from JASFZD010000023.1 coordinate 8,135, forward strand.
GAACTAGGTCTTGGGCCATTACATAACCAATACTCAAATGTAGATGGTGAGATTTATACTTCTTTATATGTTGATAGTCAAATTGTAAAATGGAACTATAAAACATTAAAAGTTTTAGATAAAATCAATGTTCATTACAATGTTGGACACCTTTGTGGTATGGAAGGAAAATCTGCTGACCCCCAAGGAAAGTATATTATCTCTCTAAACAAACTTGTAATTGATAGATTTGACCCAGTTGGTCCACTTCACCCACAAAATCATCAGTTAATTGATATTAGTGGTAAAAAAATGGATATGCTAGTTGATATGCCTATACCTTTAGGTGAACCACACCAAGCTGTAGCTATTAGAGCGAGTAAATTACATCCATTAAATAGATACAAAATGGGTACAAATACTAAAACTGGTAAACAACATATTGGTAAAACATTAGCCGGACAAGAAAGAATTGTTCGTAAAGGTAAAAATGTTTTTGTATATGCAACTCTAGTAAGATCACATATTAACCCTGAAAGAATTACTGTTAACAAAGGTGATGTTGTTACTATGTACTTAACTAATCTTGAGCGTGCTGAAGATGAGACACATGGCTTTACAGTTGATGACTTTGATATTCATGCTTCTTTAGAACCAGGTGAAACTGCTGAATTAAAATTCACAGCTGACATAGAAGGAGTATTTCCTTACTACTGTACAGAGTTTTGTTCTGCACTTCACTTAGAAATGATGGGTTACTTAATGGTTAAAGATCCTAACAAAAAGTATGTTAGCGCTCAAAAACTTAAAATGAAAACAATGAGTACAGCTGAACTTAAAGCTGAATATGATAAAACTGTTGCAGTAAATGCTGCTACTGACGCTGTTATCCAATCTGTTGTAAAATTCTTAAAAGATAACAAATTTGGTGAGCATAAAGTTGTTGCAGACCTTGTAACTGATGCATTTGACCAATATGGACAAATTCCAGGACAGAAAAAACTTTCTGATGCAGCTGTAAAAGCTGGTGATTATGAAAAAGCCGTACTCTTTGAAAATATGATTTGGCAATACATGGTTAAAACAGCAGATGTTGGAATTAGAGCAAAAGATGCCCTTGTTCGTCTAATCGCTACTAAACAATCTTCAGCTGCACAAGCAGGTGAAAGAGCATTTGGTGAAGGTGGTTGTGGTGGTTGTCATGTTATAGGTAAAGTTTCATCTGGACCAGATTTAACAGGCGTACTACAAAGACACGAAAATGCAGAGACTTGGGTTAAAGATTTTATTATGGACCCTAAGAGTAAATATAAAGATGATTATGTAAAAGGTATGATTAGCTACTTTAATCTTAAAATGCCTAATCAACATATGTCAGAAAAAGAGACTAAAGACATTATCGAATACTTTAAATGGGTAGACGAGAATGCTAACTTATTCTAAAAAATAGAGTAAACTTACGTTTCATAAAAAAGAGGAGAGGAAATATTTTCTCTCCTCTTTTTAAATTTAAAATTGAATATTCTTTTTTGAAGAATATTCAATTTTAAATTTATTCGCATATAAGGATTATACATGCACCCTAGTTTAACTAAAGCAAAGATATTTGCATCTTTAGCACTCATAATTTTAACATTTTCATTTACATTTCCAATGCTCGCTTTTCATGGAACTCTCAATAAAATAAATGATGGCAAAGAAGATACAATCTCTTCACTTAGCAAATCTGTTTGGAACCTCTACAATAAAGGTCAATATAAGAGTGTAGAAACAGATAAAAAAGCATATAATGATTTAGATAAAATGATAGAAACGCAAGCAGAAACTGGACCAGCATCTTTACCAATTTGGGCTGTTTCACTTGAAGCTCCAAACTATCCAAAAGCAGCTTTTCCTGAAGGAATACCTGTTTATTTTCATTTTGATGGATATAGTGGTGAAGTACATGAGATGAATACAATCAACCACTATGTTGGTATGGATCCTATGTGGGTTGGTGGTCATTTTGAAAGAGCAATAGGTATCTATGCACTTCTTTTACTCTCACTAGGAATGGTTTACTTTATAGCATTTAATAATAAAATTCTAAATTATATTATGCTTGTTCCAAGCTCACTTCCTCTGCTTTTTATTGCTGATTACGCCTACTGGTTATATTGGTTTGGACATAGTCTTCACGATTGGGGAGCATTTAAAATCAAACCTTTTATGCCAACAGTATTTGGTGATGGGAAAATTGCACAGTTTACTACGCACTCTTACCCTACGATTGGTTTTTATATGATATTAGCTATTAGTCTACTTAGTATTCTTGCTTATTTTGCAAAACAAAAAGCATTAAAAGAGATGCAAGAAGAACTTTAAAAGTTAAAGTATTAAAGGTATTAGATGTTTAAACACTTATTGATTATCTCTATTGTACTTTTTAGCCATTTAAGTGCTAATGTATTACAAGATGCTATCAACAATGCACCTGAAGGCTCCATTTTAAAGCTTCCTGCAGGTGTTTATAGTGGTAATATTGTGATAAATAAACCTATAACTATTATAGGTAAAGAAGATGGTGTCATTATTGATGGTAAAGAATTTGGAACAGTTATTACTATTAAAAGCTCATTTGTTACACTTAAAAACCTAAAGATTGTAGGTAGTGGAGATAAACATGAAACGATGGATGCTGCTATTTATATAAACAAGGCTAAACAGTGCGAGATAAGTAACTGTATCATTACAGATTGTTTGTTTGGTATCAGCCTTGAAATGGTTAATAATTCTATAATCTCCAATAATCATATCACTTCAAAAAATATGAGCTTAGGTCTTCGTGGAGATGGAGTTAAACTTTGGTACTCTCATAACAATTTAATTGAAAAAAATACTCTTATAAACTCAAGAGATATGGTAATCTGGTATTCTCATGGAAATGAAATTGTTTCCAACTATGAAAAAGGTGGTAGATATGCTCTTCACTTTATGTATGCTGGTAAAAATCTTATTAAGAACAATACTTATGAAATGAATTCAGTTGGTATTTTCTTTATGTTTTCACAAGATTCCACAGTAATTGGAAATACTATTAAAAGTTCACAGGGTGCTACTGGCATGGGGATTGGTCTTAAGGATGTTTCAAACTTTACTATAAAAGACAACACTATTATCTATTGTGCGCAAGGTATTTATATTGACCGTTCACCTTTTAAACCAGACACACATAATTGGATAAAAAACAATAAGTTTCTCTATAACTCAGAGGCAATTCATTTTCACTCTCTTTGTGAAAACAATGTTATAAAAGACAATATAATTTCAGGTAATATTGAAGATATTATTAACGATAGTAAAAACGATAAAAAAAATCAAAATGAAATAGTAGGTAATTATTGGGATAATTACGAAGGCTTTGATAATAATAATGATGGAATTGGCGATACATCACATAAGGTTTTTAAATATGCTGACCAGATGTGGATTTACAATTCAGATGTAAAGTTTTTTTATGGTTCACCAGTTATTTCGATTTTGAATTTTCTAGCTAAATTAGCTCCATTTACAAAACCTCTTCTTTTAATGGAAGATAAGCAACCAAGAATTATAAAGGGATAATGATGGAAAAAATAAAAACAGATAGAAGAGAATTTGTAAAATACTCTACCCTTGGTATACTAGGAACTGTTTTAGGTGCTGGTATTGTTTTTAGTCCCTATGCAAGAGGAAATGAAAACAGATTAAGACCACCGGGAGCAGTCGCAGAAGATAGCTTCTTAGCCTTATGTATAAAATGTGGGCAGTGCCTTCAAGTTTGTCCATATCATGCCATTGAGTTAGCAGATTTAGATAAAGGCTACGGTGAAGGAACACCATATATAGATGCAAATGTTAGAGCATGTTATGCATGTAATGCTGTTCCTTGTGTTTTAGCATGCCCTAGTGGTGCGCTTGACCATGGCACAGAAAAAGCAGAAGACATCAAGATGGGGATTGCAGTTTTAGAATTTCCTGACACTTGCCTTGCTATGAAAAACGAACCTGTTCCCGAGGGTTATAGCGATAAAATGTACGCTTTTACTGGTTCCGTGCGACATTCAAATGAGCTTGAAACAAATTTACTTGAAAAGTTTGACGGTTATGAAGGAAAACAGTGTACACTCTGTGCAGATATGTGCCCTATTCCAAACCCACTCACTGCCATATCCATGGTTAGAGATGTAAATGGCGGCAAGCGTCCTGAGATTTATGATGGATGTATAGGTTGTGGTGCTTGTCAAGATGTTTGTCCAACCAATAAACCATCTATAGTTGTCAAACCAAGAATAACTCATGAGGATTTTTACACTAACAATACAAAAGGAGTTACAAGTGACACATAAAAACAACAAAATAAAGAGGCAATTATTTGTATTCGCTTCAAGTTTTTTAATAATATCTTTTTTTACTGCTTGTAGTGATTCAAAAGAAAATGAAACACAAAAACTTTCTAAAGCAGTAGAAGTTGTAAGTAACGCAAAGATTGAAGTTGTTCAAAACGACAATGCGCATGAAGTAAAGGTAGCTACAAAAAAGATAGATAAAGCAAAAAATGACTCTTTTTATTATGATTATGGTGAAAAAAGTGAATATGATCAAAATGCACAACCAGCTAATGAAGACGCATCAGTGAGAGTAAGACCTAGAACTAATGTAGAAGCAAATATGCATGTGAGAAGTCCTTATGAAGAGATTCAAGTCTCTATGATTACTAGAAAACTAAGTAAAAAGTTTATAGTAAAATGTTCTGCTTGTCACAATGATTATGCGAATGGCTTAATTGGACCATCTTTAATTGGCAAAGATGCTGATTATATTTATGGAAAAATAGAGAAGTTTAAAAGTGGTCAAAAAAAGAATGTATTGATGAAAGATTTGATTAATATGATGAGTGACAAAGAAATTAGAGAAATGGCGAATGAAATATATAAATTTAATCAAGAGATTAAAAAGATGAGGAACAAATAATGAGAAATATAATAGTTGGTTTTTTTACAATACTAGTCGTAGGACTTATGGCTTGGACTGCCTCTAATGGTGGAGCATACAATGGTGGTGTTCACGGTAAAGTTATAGAAGATATTGGTAATCGTACAGCACAAGACATGCAAACAGCTTCAACTCTAAAAGAAAAAAGTGATAGAGAAAAAGAGAATGAAGCCTTACATGCACTTAGAGAAAAAGCTGGAAATATTGGTGCATTTAAAGTAAGTGATGAATATAGAAGAAAATGCTCTTCTTGTCATGGTGTCAATGGAAGTGGTGAACAAAATGGTAAAAAACTTATGGGACCTAAACTATTTGGGCAAAATTCTGATGAAATATTTAAAAAACTTGATGATTTTAAAGCTGGCAGAGTCGAAAACATGATTATGAGAGGTCTTTTACTTAAACTTAGCAAAGATGATTTAAGAAGATTAGCAAATGAGATAAGTGAGTTTCCTGCAAGAGCAGCCGCACTTAACAAGTAACAGGAAAAATAATGGATAAGTACAATAGTAGAGAGACTATAAAAAGAACAACTTTTTACTCAACTTTTTTCAGTACTAAAAAAGATGGGAAAAAAACTCTCAGTTATAGAAGTAAAAGATGGATACTTGTAATCGCTATCCATCTTCTGTTTTTCCTATCTTTTGCTATTGATATTCAAACACTAGAGGGAACACTTAATGGTTCAAGGTTTTTAGGTTTTCATCTAATTGACCCATTTACAACATTAGAAATGTTTTTAGCCCAGCACCATCTACATATAAATATCATTATTGGTGTGAGTACTATTACTATCTTTTATCTTTTAGTTGGTGGGAGAAGTTACTGCTCTTGGGTATGTCCTTATGGAATTTTAAGTGAAATTGGCGAAAAATGGCACAATACTTTAGTGGCGAAAAAAATCATTAAAAACAGAACATTTGACCATAGAGTGAGATATATCTTTTGGGCTATATTTTTGATTTTATCATTTACAAGTGGTTTTTTAGTATTTGAAACTTTTAGTGTAGTTGGTATTATGAGTCGTTTTATAGCCTATGGTTGGTCTATTTCTTTAGTTTGGGTACTTATCGTCCTTGCTTTTGAAGTGTTCTATTCTCGTCGTGCTTGGTGTACTTATATCTGTCCAATCGGAACTACTTATGGGATTATAGGAAAAGCAAGTGCTTTAAAAGTTCAGTGGAATGACAACTGTGATCACTGCATGGTATGTCATGATGTCTGTTTTGAAAATCAAGTTTTAGAAATTACAAAAGCAAAATACGCAAAACAAGCAGAAGAAAAAAACATTACGCATCAGTATATTACAGGTGCAGACTGTACACTTTGCGGAAGATGTATAGATGTATGTCATCAAGATGCACTCGATTTCGATTTTAGATTAAAAAATTTGGTATAAGGCAATAGTGCATGATAAAAGTTACTAATCTCAGTAAAAAGTTTGGTTCTCATCTTTCACTTGACAATGTCAATTGTGAATTTAAAAAAAATGAATCTATAGCACTTATGGGTGCAAATGGTGCTGGGAAAACAACACTTATTCGCTCTATATTAGGGTACTATCATCCTACAAATGGTGAAGTGACTATAAATGGGTTAAACCCTATAAAACAGAGAACTCAAGTCTTAGAAAACATCAGCTTTGTTCCTCAACTCCCACCTCCAATCAAACTAAATATTGATGAACTTCTTCAATACATTAGTATTAGTGCTAAAGTAGATACAGATCAAATTATCCACTATGCCAATGAGATGAAACTTGATATAAAGTCAAATATGAAAAAATCATTTTTTAAACTTAGTGGTGGAATGAAACAAAAATTACTTATTGCCATCTCTCTTGCCAAAAAAAATGATATTATTATCTACGATGAGCCAACGGCAAACCTTGATCCTAAGGCAAGAGATGATTTTTATAGACTACTCCAACAAAATGAACAAGACAAAGTTTTACTCTTTGTTACACATAGACTTGAAGAGGTAAAAGATTTAGTCAATAGACAAATTTATATGGATCTGGGCAAGATAGTATCAGATGATAGATTTTAAAGGAAGATTTTGAAAAATTTATATTTAATCGCATATCTAGACTTAAAAGAGTCCCTAAGAGCAAAGTGGTTTCTTGTTTACTCTCTTGTTTTTGGAGGTATGATAGCACTATTTTTTATTGCAGGTGTTACAGAGTCTCAAGTGATGGGCTTTAGTGGTCTTAGTAGATTACTACTTATGTACATCCAAATTACTATCGTTATCCTCCCTATTTTCATACTTATAACTACTGTTCGTTCTATCTCTGGAGATAGAGATAACCATATCTTAGAATATATGCTCTCTTTTCCCATCTCTCTTAAGCAGTATTACTGGGGTAAAATAATAGGTCGATTTATTACTGTTTATCTTCCTGTTATATTCGCCATGATTATTGCAGTGATTTATGGAGCATTTAAAGGTGCAGAGATTCCTTGGAGCATTTTCTTCTTATATACTGGACTTTTATTTGCACTTTCATCTGCATTTTTAGGTATAGCATTTTTTATATCTTCATTTGTTAAATCTTCTGAAGTTGCACTTGGTATAGCATTTTTTATCTGGATATTTTTACTTGCGTTTATAGATATTGCGTTGATATCACTTATGATGCAACAGCGTTTTAGTACTGAACTTATTATAGGAATTTCCTTAGTCAATCCTATGGAGATTTTTCGTGTTGCAGCTATCTCCCTTTTTGACCCAGAATTAACAGTTATGGGTCCTGTGGCATTCTATATACTTGATTCTGTTAGTCAAAGTATGTTTGTACTACTTTCTATTGCTTACCCTGTAACATTAGGACTATTTTTTGCCTTTTTAGGTTATAAAATTTTTCAAAAAAAAGATTTGGTTTAAAGGAACTCTCCATGATAAAATTAATTTTAATAGCATTTTTAGCTTCTAGCACTCTCTTCTCGTATGAGATGAATTATGATAAAAATACAACTGGCTTAGTAAGACACCTTAAGGTATATGAATATCCACGGTGGATATCCAAAGTTGAATTAAGCAGTGGAAAAGAAATTTATTTTTCTTCTCCAAAATCTATGTTTGAGTTTTACCAAAGACCTGGAAAATGGTATTTTTTAAATGTTAAAAGTGAAAAAGATTTAAAAACTATTATTGTAACTGATTACAATACTCTTGAGCTTATTAATGCAAAAGGTTCATTTTTTGTTTATGGTAGCAATGCTACTTCTCCCTCAGGTGATGATTTACCTGCGTTTGACTCATACAAAGATGCAACAGAATTTTCAAAGCTACATCATGGTTCTAGAGTTTTAGGCTTTAGAGAAGTTTCAAGTGGACTTATAAAACTATTAAATGGAGCTATGTAATGCAAAGACCAACACCAATAGATAAAGAGATAGAACTAGACCCAAAAAGATATCTTGTGAGTGAAACAGATGAAAAAGGGATTATAACTTATGCTAATGATTACTTTGTTGAAGTCTCTGGGTACTCAAGAGAAGAGTTAATAGGACAACCACATAACATACTTCGTCATCCAGATATGCCAAAGGTAATATTTAAACTTTTGTGGGAAACAATTCAAGCAGGCGATAACATAAATGCAGTAGTTAAAAACCTTGCTAAAGATGGTAGTTACTACTGGATATTTACAGAGTTTGAAACAAGAAAAGATACTGATACCGGAGAAATTATCGGTTATCATGCATCAAGAAAAGCTGTATCAAAACATATTGTAGAAATAATATCTAATTTATATGAAAAACTTTTAAAAATGGAAAAATTGTATAGTGTCGATGCAAGCCAAAGACAACTACAAGTCCTTCTAAAAGAGAAAGGCGATGACATAAATATCTCAAATCTTATGGAAAATATTCATAGATTTTACTAGTATTCATTAAATATGCTAAAAATAGTTCTTTTTCTTTTTTTTCTTGTATCACACTCCATAAGTGGAGTACTTCAAGATGTGATAAATAGTGCTGCACCCTATTCTACCATTAAACTTCCCTCTGGTATCTATCTTGGTAATATTGTTATAGATAAACCATTAAAGATTATTGGTTTAGATAATGCCATTATCAAAGGTGACAACAAAAGTACAGTTGTAACCATAAATAGTTCTTTTGTTACTCTGCAAAATCTTACTATCACTAACAGTGGCAATAGAATGTATAAAATTGATGCTGGTATTCGAATAAACAAAGCAAAAGAGTGTGAAATATCTTCATGTAAGATTTTGAATTCTCTTTATGGTATAGATATGTTCATGGTACAAAACTCTCTAATCTCAAATAATTATATAACTTCTAAAAAATTAGATATAGAATTTCGAGGTAATGCACTAAAACTATACTATAGTAATCACAATAAATTTATCAAAAACAAAATTATAAACTCAAAAGATGTAACACTTAACTACTCTCATCATAATCTTTTCCAAGAAAACAGATTCATAAAAAATAGATTTTCATCTCATCTTAGTCTGAGTAATGATAATATTTTTAAAAATAATTATTATAGTCATAACTCTGTATCAATTATACTAATGGGTGCTAAAAATACACAGATATTAAACAATCATATTTTAAGCTCTACAGGTGCTGCTGGCATAGGTGTAATGGTAAAAGGTGTTGCCAATCTTCAGTTTCGTAATAACATAGTTAAATATAACGCTAAAGGTTTATATATAGACTCTCAAGAAAAAATGCAAGGTATGAAAAGGTATATAGTAGCTAATGAGATAGCTTACAATAGTGAAGCCATTCATTTTCATGCTAGCATTAAAGATAACACTATAACTCATAACAAAATATTCGCAAATATTGAAGATATAGTTAAAGATGTGGATAGTGGATTTTATCCATCAAATATAGTAGAGTATAATTATTGGGATAGATATACAGGCTTTGATAATAATAAGGATAATATTGGAGATACACCCCATCAAGTTTATCAGTATAGCGACCAACTGTGGCAATATAACAACAAAGTGAAGTTTTACTATGGAAGTCCTATTATGTCACTACTAAATTTTTTATCTCGTTTAGCCCCTTTTATAGAGCCAAAACTAATCTTTGAAGATAAAAAACCTATTTATCATTAACTCTTTTGATGAGTTCATTAAGATCTATTATTTCTCTACCTTTTTCAATAGCATCTTTTGATACATGTGCAGAGAAGCCGTACGCCATTGGTGTTATATTTTTAGTGTCATAAAATGCAGTTCTTGCGTTTATCCATTTAGCAGTGTCTACATCTGTCACCCAAATAATTGCTTGATCT
>JASFZD010000024.1:0-9151 GCA_045046645.1 Sulfurimonas sp.
ATTGTATATAAATATAGGGTAGGAAATGGCTGAGTCACTAGAAGAAGAAATTATAATCATCGAAGATGGTGATGCAGCATCTGTTGAAGGTGACGAAGAGACTCAAGAACAGAGCGGTGATGATGAAGCGGGAAAAAAGAAAAAAATCATTATCTTGGGTGGTATTGCCATTCTTCTTGTACTTATCATTGTTATCATTTTACTTTTAGTCATACAATCAAACAAAACGCAAGTAGTCAACTCTTTTGATCTGATAGATGATAAACTTCAAGAAAAAAGAGTAGAAAAAATAGTTCCAAGTAAACTAGAAAATATGATTGTTAAAGCTAACTATCTCTACTCAAGTGGTTCAAAAAAAGAAGCACTTACTCTTTATGAAAAAATCGCCCAATATAGTGAAGTCATCTCTTTATATAACCTCGGTGTTGCACAACTTAAAGATGAACAGTACAAGCTCTCACAGCAAACTTTTCAAAAAGCGATAAAAAACAACGAGAAGATATGTGTAAGTGCCATAAACGCAGCAGTTTGTTCTCTTCATTTAAAAGAGCAAGAAAACTTCAAATATTATATTGATTTAGCATATGCTTACTTGCCAAATGAATTGAGCTCCCCACTTTATTCATACTATTATGCACTTATAAATTACTACAATCAAAACTACTTAGAGGCACTTAGTGCCTTAAAAAACTCCTCTTCTAACGAGTATCCTTTTATACATAAAAATCTAAAAGCAAAAGTAGATGCCCTTTTTGGAAATGATTATGATGCCATTGAAGCTATGGAAGCTAATGCGCAAGATAAAGACGAGTTTAGTATCGCTTTACTCTATGCTAGGATTGGCGATTTTACATTAGCAACTTCACATTTTAAAGAGGCCATACTTAAAAACATTGAGCCAGTTAAAGCACAACTGGCTCTTGGTCTTGTGTACCTTAAAGCTGGTCGTATCACTAAAGCAACTAAAGAGATAAAAAACGTTTCAGATATGTTCGCTGAGCAAATATATAAACCTTATCCTATCAAGGTCACACTCAAAAGTTCTCTCTTTCATCCAAAAAAAGCACAGGCTGTTTATAGAAACAAACTAAGGCATAGTGAATTATTAAACTTTCAAAAAATATTTTATTTTTCTCCATATAAAATATTTAATGCAAATCAAACGATTAGTTATATTCGCAAGGGAAATGCCAATATATATATTGATAATGTTAAATCTGCAAAAGAGTATCTCAAAACAGGTGCTTCTTCTTCAAGTGTAAACTATGGTATAGCTCAAGCTATAAAAAAAGCTCTTTCATTTAAAATCAGAGAAGCAAACCAAGAACTACAAAAATTAATAAAAGTGCAACCAAAGCACTCGATACTTCAGTATAATCTAGCACTGACATATGCGCAAATGGGTGATATGCTTAATGCAAATAAACATTTTATTCTTTCTTATCATTTAGATGCTAAAAACTATCTTTCTGGTGTTTATGCAGTAATGACTAGCAAACTTATTAACAAAGAAAATTCAAAATTAGAATCGATACTTAAAGACTCTATCAGTGAAGAAGAAGATAGCGAAGACAAAACACTCTTTATCACTCTTCTTGATATCAGTGATAATAACTATATATCAGCTATAGAATGGCTAGACAATGACTATAAAGAAAAACCACTTTATATAGCTTTAAACATAATTATTTCATTACATTTAAAGAAGATACAGCTTGCTAAAGATGAAGTAACAAAATTAACACTTCTTTTACCTCATGATATTCTACCTCATATGATGTATATAGACGCTTGCTTCTCTAATACCAATGATTCCGAGTACGCAGCTGAAGTACTTAACTACCTAAAGGTACAAAAACTGAATTTTGATGATTTGTATTATGGACCGTATATCAGCAGGTATCTCTACATCCAACAAAATCTTATCACTGGTAAGCTCTACTATTTACAAAAACAACTAGAAGCTAAACTTGAAACTACAACACAAAACAGACAAGAAATTATAAGTGCTTTAGCTATGGTTTATCTCTTTGATAAAAATTTTGAGAAATCCTACACTCTTTATAACTCATTAATTGATGAGCTAAAAGTTCGTGATCCATTTACACTCTTTTTGGGAGCTGTAGCTTCTACAGCAGCAGATCATCATGGTAATGCCATAGCACTGTTAGAGTTGGCTAACCTTAAAAATGCAGACCTTGCAGAGAGTCGTTTTGCTCTTGGTCTTTTATATTTAGAAACTAAGAACAATGAAGCTGCAACAATACAGTTTGCTCACATCAATAAAGAGAGTTTTATTTCGAAGTATTTTGATTTTGACATCGATGTAGATGCACTTCTTTTTAAGAAGCAACATACAAAAGATTCATTAGAAGTGATTAAGGAACGGAGATAAAATAGCCAATCAATGTTTCACAAGCAAGTAGTTTAGTTCCTACATTGATGTTTAGTCTAAAATTACGAGGAATATAAATTTCACTCACGCCATTTGGCATCGTTCCATATCTTGCTGTTTGATGCACAAATTGTGACTTTTTCACAGTGATATCAAAAGTAGTGATACTCTGCTTTAAAATATGTTTTATCTTTACTTTTGAGGCATTAGCGTTACTAAACACAAGCGTAACATTTTCATTTAAAGTTTGTGCTAGCGAAGAGTCTAAAGAGAGTCTTGCACCTTTTTGGATAAAAACATCCTCTAGTTTTGAGTCAAAAGGAGCTCTTAACACTGCAACATCAAGGTAGCTATTGTTCACTTCTATTTTATAGCCATAATCTTTGTCTTTTAGTTCAGTAATTGCAATAACTTCACCATCAACTGGTGCTAAAAAACTATTTTTTTCAAAGATAAGCAATTCTCTTTCTGGATTTCTATAAATGTAAGCAAACAAAAATATCAAAACAAAAAAGATTAAAGCGAAAAAATCAAAATCTAAAATCACAAAAAGAGTAAATAAGGCGAACGAATAGACCATATACTTTAACCCTACTTGTGAGATTGGAAAAAGATTACTTTTCATTACTCTTCTCTTTATCTGTCATTGTAGCATCAACTTTTAATTCCTCTTCTATAGTCTCAACAACATCTTCTACTTTAGATTCTAGGTCATTTTCTTTTTCAAAATTTATAATAATCTCTCTAACTTCTTCACCAGTAATATTCTCTTTTTTGTATAAAAGTGCAACCATTGATTCTATGGCACCTTTATACTCTTGGAGTCTAGCAATCACATTAGCATAATGCTCATCAAGAGATGATTTTATAAATTCATCCATATTCTCGGCCATCTTTTCGCTATACTCACGACTAGATTGTTGTACACCACCTATAAATGACTGTCTAGACTTTTCTAAAACCATTAGTCCCGCTATATCACTCATGCCGTAAGTTTGTACCATAGACTTAATAATATCAGTCGCACGCTCAAGGTCATTTCCAGCACCAGTAGAAATTTCGCCAATGAACACTTGTTCAGCCGCACGACCACCAAGAAGAACATCGACCTCTGCCCACATTTCATTACGCTGCATCATAAACCTATCTTCTTCAGGTTTATTTAGAGTATACCCAAGAGCAGCCAAACCACGAGGAACGATAGAAACTTTAGATACTTTTTTGGCTCCAACTGTTGTCTCAGCTAACAGTGCATGACCACTTTCATGATATGCAACAATTTTTTTCTCTTTAGGATTAATACGACGAGATTTTTTAGCAAGTCCTGCTATTGCACGCTCAACTGACTCAAACAAATCTTTTTGTTTTACTGTTTTTTGACTTTTACGCCCCGCTAAAAGTGCTGCTTCATTGATAATATTTGCCAAATCTGCACCAGCTAATCCAGCCGTTAAACGAGCAATCTCTTCAATCTCGACATCAGTATCCATTTTTACATTTTTCATATGTACTTTTAAGATTTTTATACGACCCTCATAGTCTGGTTTATCCACTAAAACCTGTCTATCAAAACGACCAGGACGAAGCAGTGCAGCATCAAGAACTTCAGGTCTATTTGTTGCAGCTAAAATAATCACTGGAGTATCAGTTCCAAAACCATCCATCTCTGCTAAAAGTTGGTTTAATGTCTGTTCTCTCTCATCATTTCCACCCATCACACCACCAGCAGCACGACTCTTACCAATAGCATCAATCTCATCGATGAAGATGATACTCGGCGCATCTTTTTTCGCTTGTTCAAACAAGTCACGAACACGAGCAGCACCAACACCTACAAACATCTCGATAAAACTAGAACCACTTACAGAGAAAAATGGCACATCAGCTTCACCTGCAACTGCTTTAGCTAGAAGTGTTTTACCAGTACCAGGAGAACCTACAAGTAAAACACCCTTGGGTATTTTTGCACCTATCTCAACATATCGACCTGGATATTTTAGAAAATCTACAATCTCTTGTACTTCTTCTTTTGCCTCTTCAACACCAGCTACATCATCAAACTTAGTATCTGGTTTTTCAGAATTCACCATTTTTTTAGAGTTACCCATACCAAGGATACCCCCGCCCATGCTTTTTTGCATACGACCAGCAAAAAACATCCATATTCCGATGATAAGCAAAAATGGAAACAACCATCCAAACATTTCAGTAAACCAATTTGTTTCACTAAAACCACCATAATCAATGCCTTGCTTATCTAATTCTTGAACTAATGTAGTATCACCTTTTACAATTCTTGTTGTATAGAGTTGCGTACCATCAGAAGACATTGCTTTAATATAAGTCTGACCAATATCAACTTTACTTACACTCTTAGATTGTACTAAAGATTTTAACTCTGAGTAGCTTACCTGTTTTGTTCTTTTATTATTAGTTGTCATAACGCCATTTGTTCCTGCGCCATCACCAACTAAAACTTTAAAAAGCAAAATTACAACAACTGAAAAAACAGCGAATGTAATTAATGGATTTTTATTAAAAAAGTTATTGTTATTGTCGTTTTGTGCCATTTTATTTCTCTTCTTTTTGTAAAATTAAAGTAATCCACTCTTCTTGTGGAATTCTTTGTAGTATTTTTAAATCTTTATAGTATGATAAGACTTTCTTCTCGTAGTTATTAAGTATGCCAGATAAAACTAATATTCCATTTTCATCTAATACCTCTTTTAAGTCTTTTGCTATAAATGTTAATACATCTGCAACAATATTAGCAATAACTACATTATATTTTTTGTCCGTCAAAGATGATGAGCCTTCCCATATATTTGCGTACACTAAGCCATTTAGTTTAGCATTTTCAAGCGAGTTTGCTACCGAAATTGGATCCGTATCACAGGCATCAACACTAGCACCTAACTTCATGGCAGCAATACTGAGTATACCACTTCCACAACCAACATCTAAAACTTTATCTGTTTCTTTGACATAAGCTGAGACAGCTCTTAAACATGAAGCAGTTGTTGGATGGTGTCCTGAGCCAAAAGCCAAAGCAGGATCAATCGCAATATTTATCAAATCAGGGTTCTCTTTGTTCCATGTTGGATGAATATAAAATTTATCTATGGCGATAGGTTTTATACTTTGTTGATAAGACGCAACCCAATCACTATTTTTAAGTTTTGTTTGAGTACACTCCAACTCTATTGTTGTAGTAAGTGCCTTTTGGAGGGCTTCGTTAAACTGTTCAAGTCCCCAGATTATTGTATCTAGCTCATCCTCACTTCTTATTACAAAACCATCATTTATTTCCTCAAAACCAACAGGTAAAGTATCTGATAAAAAATTTGAAAAAAGTGAGTGGTGAGAAGAAACTTTAACTACTAACTCAAAGTAGTACTCGTGCATTACTCGGAAATACCCATTACAGCACCTAGCTTTTCTTTGAGTACTTGAGGTGTAAATGGTTTAACTATGTAGTTATTTACACCTGCTTTTAGTGCAGTTATAACTTCAGCTTTACCACCTTCAGTTGTAACCATAATGATGGGAGTATCTACAAATCGCTCATCCCCACGAACTTTTTTCACAAGTTCCAATCCATTCATCTCAGGCATATTCCAATCAGTAATTAACATATCAATATCTGGATTAGCATTCATTTGAGCCCAACCCTCGACACCATCAGCACCCTCAAGTATATCTTTATAACCAAGTCTAGCCAAAGTATTCTTTATAATACGACGCATCGTAGAACTGTCATCAACAACAAGTAATTTCAATTGAAATCCTTTTTTTAAATATATTTTGCACAATTAATAGCGTTATAATAGCAAATATTTGTTTATTTTTAAATTAATTTAAAATTTTAAACATTTTAGGAAGGTCTAATCGTCCTTCATAATATGCTTTACCTATTATCACACCATCAACTTCTTGTGTAGCAATTAAAGCTTCAATGTCGCCCTCATCTTTAACACCACCACTTGCAATCGTGCTTATACCACTCGCTCGGGCGATATCAAGAGTAAACTCAACATTTACACCACTAAGAGTTCCATCTTTTCCAACATCTGTACAGATAATTGCTTCAACACCTGCGTTTGCAAATTCTTTTGCTAAATCAGTAGCTTTCATTGAAGAAACTTCACCCCAACCCTCAACTGCCACAAAACCATCTATGGCATCAATTCCCACTGCTATGGGATACTTTGCTGCCATATCTTTTACAAATTGTGGATCTTTCACAGCAATTGAACCTAAGATAATTCTATCTATCCCAATTTTAAGCATTTTTTGTATGGTTTTTTCATCTCTGATACCGCCACCAAGTTCAAGTTTAACATTACAATTTTCTCTTATCTTGATAATCTGCTCTAGGTTTTTTGGCTCACCTGCAAAAGCACCGTTTAAATCAACTAAGTGTACCCACTCAGCTCCCATCTCTTCAAACTTTTTTACAAGTTCATAAGGCTCATTTGAGTATATTTTTGCACTATCCATAAGACCTTTTGTAAGTCTAACAGCTTTTCCATCTTTTAAATCTATCGCGGGGTATAAAGTCATTTAATTACTCTTCCTATAAGTTTATAAAATTTTCTAAAATTTTCATACCATTGTCATGGCTTTTTTCTGGATGTGGTTGTATTCCCATTACATTCTTATGTGCAACTGCGGAAGTAAATTCATACCCATAATTTGTGCGACCAATGATATCTTTTTCATCGGCGCAATTAACATGATATGTATGTACAAAGTAAAGATAATGCTCTTCGTCTAAGTTCTTAAAAAGAGGATGATTAGTTGTAAACATTCTATTCCATCCCATATGAGGAACTTTAAGCGGCTCACTAAACGCAGCTGTATCAAAAGCAGTTACATTACCTTTTATCAGCCCTAAACCTTCATGTTTTCCAAATTCTTCACTACTCTCAAAAAGTAACTGCATGCCCAAACAAATACCAAACATATATTTGCCACTTTTGGCAAAATCTTTTAATGCTTGTATCATATCTCTCTCTTTAAGATGCTCCATTGCATCACCAAACGCACCAACACCAGGTAAAATAAGTTTATCATAATCTTGAAATTTTTGAGGATCACTCACAATAACTGTATCTTGTCCCAATTTAGCAAACGCATTTTTTACACTTGCTAAGTTTCCCATATTGTAATCAACTATTGCAATCATTTGTCAAGTTCACCTTTTGTAAACTTTATATACACTGCTAAACTGAGAATCAAGATACCAACGCCCGCAATAATATACATGGCAAATATCAGTTTATTTGGATCAGTAATTGCAAACTTAAACACAAGCATCAAAGCTTCAATAGAAAGCGCGATAATAATAGAACCTAGAAATTTCACCATTGTTTTATGAGGTCCTGAAATATGATTTCCCTTACTCCAGCCTAAGAGTTCTTCTTCTATAAGTGTTTTAGAAAGGTCGAAGATTGCAAGTGCAAGTGTAAGTAAGATAGTCGCTTCAAACACATACTTAATCTCAAAATGGTCTGGTGTAATATCATGTAAAAAGAAACTTTGCACACCTTTTGCAAACAGAAGTAAAGCTACTGCCATAAGGGCAAAAGCAAATAAGGCATATGTAACTTTGAAAAATTTAGAGAAAAAGAGTTCCATGCTATTCATATTTGAGATTTTTATAACTTCTTCTAGTGGCATATCCATACAAGCGATACCCTGCAACTTCATATCGCTAGAGTATACTGCCTGAGAGATAGTAACACATAAGCCACCTTCACTATAAGAGGATGGATATGGATCTGTTATCTCACATTTTCCACTTCTTACAGCCTTATAAAAATATGCTTTGTCACTTCTATCTTTTCCAGAATTATCTATTTTTTCTCTGTTTGAGTAGGTTGGAGTTACTTGCGTACCGTGTGCATCTAAAACATACACACCCTCTGAAGTTTTCACACTTGCTTTGAGTTCAATCAGACTACTTAAAACATTCTCTTTCGAGTATGGCTCAGAATCACTTGGCATGTGCTTGCTCAATAGATTACAAAAATAGTTTTTAGCTTTTTTTCTTCCTGCTAAAAACTCCTGCATACTTCCTTTTGACATGTTAGCTTCTCTCTTTTTTTTCTAACGAGCTTGAATTACTAAACTCATATTCTAAACTACTTGCTGGAGTTTTACCAAAACTTGACCCAAAAACTTTTTTAACTATCGTTTTTAAGCCCGTTTCTCTCTCTTCATAATCAGTTTCAGATTCTTGGAGAGAAACTTCCCAAGCTCCTGAAAAGCCAGGTGCTTTTTGCATCATTTTTCTTAAAGTTGCATCATAAATATTTAAAAGTTTAATCTCTGCACGACCTGGTTTATGGCTAAGAGTATGGACAGAAGCTCTTAAATTTTCATTAACCTTTTTAAGATCATAAAGTTCTCTTTCTAAACTTTGACTACCTTCACTTGTAATTTTCATCTGACGATTTAAATGTTCTTGATACTCTTTTAGCTCTTTTTTATGAGCGGCTATTTCAAATCTACTTTTTATGTAACTAAAAAACCAACCTACAACAAAACTAGCAATCATGTAAACTATAATTTGAAAATTTAACTCCATAAGAACGCTCCTTTTATAAAAAGAGTTTAGCAAAAGTTGGCTAATAATTAACTTTTCTTAATTTTCTACACTTTCCAACATTTAAGCTACAATTAAAAAACTAAAAAAGGAACAATTTTTGCTTATTTAACTTTAAAAGGAGCCATCATCAAATCAATATTACT
>JASFZD010000025.1:0-26892 GCA_045046645.1 Sulfurimonas sp.
TAGTATATTATACCATAAATAGGTACTTTCGAGAAGGTTTTATCAGCTATTTTTGAGAGATTTTGAAAGTCTTTTGGTGCTGTTTGTGAGGTGCTTACCAATAGAGTATAGCAATATTCGTTTAATTGATTACGAGTGTGAAAGTTTTGAGATAGATATTATAGAGAAAATATTTGAAACAAAAACTATCTATAAAATCAAGGCTAGCGAAGATAATATGAGAAACTTTTTAGAAAAAGTTTCTCGTTTAGTAAGTATTGTTGCTTAAGTACGACCATGAACAGCATTACCCATATCCCACATCGGTAAGAAGATACCAAGAGCAAGTAAAATAACCATTGATGCAATGATAAACAGCATGATAGGCTCAATGGCTTCACTTAAACCATCAATAATTGCATCAAAACGCATTTTGTAGTATTCAGCAACTTTTTGAATCATAGTGTCTAGTGTACCACTATCTTCACCTGCGCGAACCATTTGAATAATCATATTTTCAAAAAGACCTGTTTCTTGTAAACCTTTGTTAAGCGTTCCACCTTTTTCAACTGTTATTCTTACTGTGAAAAGTTTGTCTTTAAGAGGTAGGTTGTCAATCATTTCAATAGAAGTATCAAGTGCTTCTGCAATAGGAATACCAGCACGAATAAGCTCTGAGAATACCAATGTAAATCTATTAAGAGTAGAAAATTTAATAATATTTTTAATAAGCATTGTTTTTAAGAGCATCTGATGCCATTTGTACCTTACATTAGTATAGTTATTAATGGCGTATTTTGCACTCATAAAGGCAATAAATAAACCTGCAAGGACAAAGGGACCAAAGTTGTTAAACAGATACTCAAGTTTTAGTAAAATAATAGTTGGTAGCGGTAGATTTGCATGTAACTCTTCAAAAATTGCTTTAAATTGAGGGACAACATAAGAGATAAGAATAGTGAAAGCAACAGCCATCGCTATCATAACATTTCTAGGGTATGCCATTGCCTTTTTAAACTTAATAACATTGGCTCTTATCTCTTCTAGCATATCTGCAAGTGAATAAAGTGCTTCATCAAGATTACCAGTTTTCTCACCAAGTTCAACCATTGCAATTGTTAAGTTACCTAACTCGAATCTAAAGTTTTTCATTGATGCAGATAAAGAGTGACCAGAGTTAATGTCATCAGCTAGTTTGGTAAATACAGTATCTAAGGCTTCATCATCAGTAGCCTGTGCAATTTCATTAATAGAATCGTGAATAGAAATACCAGCATTTGTCATAACGGCTAATTGTCTAATGGATGCAATAAGAGAATCTTGTTTTATTTTTCTTTTTCTTACATTTTTTAGTAAATCATTTTTAATTCTTTTGAATTGATCTTCTAGCGGTTCTTGACCCTCTACAACCTTGATAATTATTCCAGTATATTTCAACTTAGCGTAATTATGAGCCTCTTTTCTATCATTTGCATATAAACCAAACGTCTCTTTTTTACCCTTTGTTAAAACAGTTGCTACAAAGTACTTCATCCTTTTGCCACCTTTAATATCTCTTCAATACTTGTTATACCATCTAAGGCTTTTTGTATTCCATTTTCATATAAACCAATAAAACCATCTTTTTGTGCTTGTTCAAGCATAAGTTCTTTAGAAGATCCTTTAGCAATTAAAGATGATAATTCTTCTGAAATATTAAGAACTTCACATATCATTTCTCTACCCATATAACCAGTATCTCCACACTCTTTACAACCCCTACCTTTATAAAATTTTGCACCAGAAGGGACAAAATCTTTTAGCTCTGCTAAAACAGAAGAGGGTACTATCTCTTCTATTTTACAATGTTTGCAAATCTTTCGAACAAGTCTTTGCGCCTGAATAGCTACGAGTGCACCACTAATAAGATAATGCTGTATACCCATATCGACCATACGAGGAATAGCACTAATTGAATCATTGGTGTGCAAAGTTGAAATAACCATATGACCAGTAAGAGCTGCCTTAATAGCAATTTCTAGAGTTTCTTGATCACGAATTTCACCAATCATAATTTTATCAGGATCTTGTCGAAGGATAGAACGCAGTGCATCGGCAAAACTAAGTCCTACTTTTGCATTTACTTGAACTTGTTGAATTAAATTCATTCTATACTCAACTGGATCTTCAACAGTAATTACTTTATCTTCTATATTTCTAAGCTCGTTAAGTGCACCATAAAGAGTTGTTGTTTTACCACTACCCGTTGGACCGGTAACAAGTATGATACCATAAGGAGCTTGAAGTCCCTTAAGTAGTTTTTGATAACTTAAACTATCCATACCAGCGTCTTCAAGTCTAACAAGTGCTTTTTCTTTATCAAGGACACGCATAACAATTGATTCACCATATAAAATAGGTAGAGTAGAAATACGAAAATCATATTCACTTTTTCCAACTACAGTAGAGAAACGACCATCTTGTGGTTTTCTTTTTTCTGCAATATCAAGATTGGCAAGTAGTTTTAATCTTGAAGAGAGAGGAGGATAGATATCTTTTTCAAAAATAAACATTTCAGATAGTTTTCCATCTACACGACCACGAACAACACAGTTCTTCTCAGTTGGTTCAATATGAATGTCACTTGCACGACCTTGAATACAAGTTTTTAGGATAACATCAATAAGTAATAAAATAGAAGAAGCTTCTTGTTGTTCTTCAAGAGAAGTAATAGAGTTTAGTTCATCTTTTATCTTTTTTACTAAACCTTTAACACTACCTTTTAGCTCAATTTTATAAAGATATGCAGAAATCTGTTTTTTTGTTGCAAGTGCTATTTTTAAAATTTTTCTTGGAAAAAGCCTCTGTGTTGCTTCTTGTGCATCGATATTCAAGGGATCGTCAAAAGCAACAGTAACACTCATATCGTCTTGATATATAGGAATAATATTATGCTTTTTGATTTGGGCTAATGGAACTCTTTCAGTAAGTGTATAGTCCATATCTATAGCATCTAAATCCAAAAAAAGTAGGTCTAACTCTGATGCTAGTTTCTCTAAAACAATCTTTTCACTGATGTAGTCATAATTGTCAATAATATCTAAATTGTAAACACCATCTCTAACTTGTTGAACTATAAAACGAACAAGTCTATCCATCGTCATAAAGCCAGAGAGTGTGATGTCTCGGAGTATTAAATAATCATGGATACCTTTTGCTGAGAGTCTATCGACCTGACTCTTCATGATATAACCACTTGCTAGTAAATCTGTTGTTATTCTATCCACAATTAATACCTACCAGTAAATATGTCTTTTTAGAGTTATTGTATCATAAAACTCTTCAATAATTATTTTATTTACTTGTTTACCTCTCGTTATATAAAGCTTATAACTTAGTTTTTTATCATTTTCATCTTCAAAAAGATAAAAGGCCCTTTGTTCATGTTCACCTATTTTAGAATATAAGTCAAACACTTTTGAAAGTATATAGTCTGTTGTAGGAAGTTTCAACATCGATAAGTCATAATTATCAATAAGTGCATGATAAAGAAGTTTTTTTTGCATTAAAATAACAGAAAAGTAAGCTGCGTTTGAACGAGCATCTTGTGAAAACTTTAACATTGTTATAGGAACAGCAAGCCTGTCTATATAATCTGCGTAAAGACAAGCAAATGCGTACATAGAGATAAATTCTTCATCTTTTTTATTGGCATATAAATTATTAAATCCGATTGTGCATACATCTTCGTATTTTTTATTTTGGTATAAATTAAACATATTCTGCTTGGTGCCAGCATATAAATTTATAGTTAAAAGTAAAATTAATAATGTTTTCATCTAAAGCTTCCTGATTGTATCTCTTCTTTAAGTAATCTTGCTGTATGAGAATCTGAAATTTTAATATACTCTTTTAGTGTGTTTATAGCCTTGTCTTTTTTACCAAGTTTTACAAGTGATTTCGCAAAAATTATCCAGCTTGACTCTATATCTTTATTAATTTGGTTTGTAATCAAAGCATAATTGTAAGATTGATGATAATTGCCAATAGCATAATATTTTTTTGCTACAAAAAGACTAAGAGCAGGATTGTTGTTAACTTTAAATCTTTTAATCACATTATCAATATCATCCCTTGTCTCTTTTCTATTTATAATAATCCTTTCTGTTTTAATGATTTCTGGCTCTTTTTGAATATTTTTTTCTTTCTTTATGGTTGCTTCTTCTATAATTATTGTTTGTGTAATAATCTTCTTTTTGGCTTTTTTTATAGTCTTTGGTTTTGTTTTTTTATAAGTATTTGGTTGGTAGTATGGTAAACTAGAATTTTGTAGTTCTTTAATAAAATTAAGAGATGGTTGTAGCTTTGTAGTAGTAGATTTTTCTACTACAGTGGCAATTACTTCTTTTTGTATTTGGGCTTTAGGTGTAACAATTGTGTTTTGTTCTGTTTTTTTACTTGTAGGAGCTATTTTTATCACAGGCTCTTTAAGCGTAATTTTTTTAGTTAGAACTTCTTCTTCACCGTTTTGTAAATTTAAAATTATAGAAGCTAATACTGAAAGAATAACAAGACTTACAACTATAATAGCATGAGGAATATATGATTTAATTTTATATCGTATCCATCTTTTTTCTAAGTCTATTATATTAAGCATTAACCAAACCTGTATGAATTGCTGACATTTCAATAAGCTTATTTTCTATTTGATTAGTATTAATAGCTGAAAGTTGATGGTTTTTTTCATAAGTATCATAAATATCAAAAAGTGTATAAAGAAGTTTGTTTGTATCTCTATAATTACCATTGGTAAGTTTATAAATAAGATTAATATTTTTTCCATTAAACATGCTTGCACTATCAAAACAGTTCGCTTTCATAAGTTTTTTTTGAATATATAATTTTAATTCTGTTGTTGATGCATTTTCAAGTTCTATAGTTTCCCATATCCTTGTTTGAAAATGCTCTTTTGCTATTAAGTCTTCTTTTTCAGTTTTATGCAATGTAATAACAAACTTGACAGTTCTTGTATCTGATAAAAGTCTAATTTTTTCCATTAAAATATCAGAATAAAGTTGTGCCTCATCTAATAAAACGATAGGAATTGAGTCTATATTTGAACTATTTACTATTTTCATAAATTGGGTAAAATTAAGTTCACCAGAATACTTTGTATCAAATATATCTTGGGCTAAGGTTTTATAAAATTCACTCTCATCTAAGATAGGAGTTTGATATAAAAATACAATCTTAGAAGATGATAAATCATTATAAAGTTTGTTTAAAAACATACTTTTCCCAGTTCCTGGCTTTCCATAAAGAAGAATCATCTTTAAAGGTTTGTTAATAGAGTTTTTTAAAGATTGATATATAGTAGAAACTCTATCTAGTTGAACATAATCATTAGCATTTACTAAATCTAAAAAAACATTTTTTGAACTTAGATAAATGCTATTTTCCATGTATAAACTCTTATTTCTTTGTTGTATCTTTAACTTCTGTAGCTTGTACAGGATGTTTTAAACCAACTTTTGGAGAATTCTCTTTACTTAACTTATCATTTAATTTAGAGTTAGATGCAGATTCAGTAGTTAATATTTCATCTGTTAAGCCTTCATACCCAAGTTCAGAAAGAGAAACTGAGTTTATTTCCTTGTCGATAATATGTGGTTCAATGATAATAACTAATTCCTGAACTTGTTTTATTTTTTCTTCATATTTAAATAAATATCCTAAAATAGGAATATCTCCTAGAAGTGGAACTTTATTTGAATCATAAGTGTTTTTAGTATTAATTAAACCACCAAGAATAACTCTATTTCCATCTTTTACAGTAACAACTGATGATAGTTGACGACGATTAAGGTCAGGAGGCATAGTTCTATTTGAGTTATCTGTTCCAGAAATATCTGTGGTTGTGTCAGATAAAGATGGGTTTATCTTAAGTGTAATGGTCTTATCATCAGATATTTCAGGAGTAATACTAAGCAATACACCAGCAAAAACAGATTTAACATCTTCATTAGCACTTTGTGCACCAGCTCCAGCTCCACCTGCTAAGGTTTCAGTACTTGTAAGTTTATAAAAATATTCTGTTCCAGCAGTAATTAGTGCAGGTTGATTATTTAGAGTTAAAACCTTTGGATTTGAAATGGAGTTCACATCTCCTTGAGTTTTTAAGAACTTAATTACTTCACTTAGCTCTCCACCTGCTTTGATGCTTACTAAACTTGAAACACCAGCTACAGTTGAAGCCACTTGGTCTGTAATATCTGCTGCTGGAAGAGTTGTGTATGTTCCAACCTTTTGAGCGTTTAAATGATGAACACTTAACTGAATGTTTTGTAATGCATATAGTTGTTTCCAGTCAATACCAGTAGAACTTCCCTTATTCATTGTGACCGATAGTAGTTGTACATCTATGAGTACTTGTAATTGCACTTTATCTTGAAGTTTTTTTAAGTATGTCTTGAAGCGTTTTAGTTGTTGATTTGTTGCAGTAATTGTTACAAGTCCTGCATTTTTGTTTATAATTGGTGCCTCTGCTTTATAAATATCATGAGGTCTGTTTAGAATTTGTTTAAACTCTTCATCCAAATCATCCCAGAATTTAACTTCATCACTACTTTCAATTTTAATACCAGCAGTTGAACCTCCTGAATCAGCACTATCTCCACTTGTACTTCCAGTAGCTCCTGTGATTCCACCACTACTAGAAGAAGAACTAGATAAAGTTACATCTGTACTTCCTTCACTCTTTCTTTGTGAGAGAATATAGTCAATTTCAAAAACTTTTGTAGTTAAATAAGAGATTTTGAGTATATTATTTTGAAGTGTATATGATAAGTTGTTCTCGACAAGTATGAGATCAAGCACTTCGTTTATCGTTAGATTTTTCAAGTTAGTTTTGTTGAGTTTTGAATCTAAAAATTTTTCAGCATTTGGATCTGTAACAATAATGCTAAAGGCACACTCATCACTAAGTTGTTCAATAAAATCTATAATTTTAGTGTTCTTAGTAGAACTTATAGTGAAAAGCTCATAAGAACAGTCTGCAAAACTACTAGTTGATAAAAGAAGAGTTAGTGCTGCCCCGTAAATTGATTTTGTTAAAAGTTTCATTGTAAATCCCTACTTAGTTTTTAAAATTTAAATTTGTATTTTTACTATGAGTAGATAGTAAAAAGTTTTTCTTATCTTTAGTTAACAAAACAAAAGATGAATCTATTTTTGCAATCTTGTAACCACTAATGCTATCACCTATCTTGTACCATTTGTCATTTATGCGTGCAGTTTGATTCATAGTCATTGCTAAATGAAATCTATTGTTGAGCACAGCACGCTTTTTCTTTGTGGATGATTTTTTATACTTCGATTTTTTATACTTCTTAGTACTCTTACTTTTTGCACTTGATAAGAATATAAAAGGATCTTTGATTTTTGCTAGTTCTTTTGAGTCCATACCCAAGCGAGAAGGTTTAATAGCTTCAATCTGTTCATCCACCCATTTGAGTTCATCCGCCGATAAATTTACTACTAGTAAAAGTAATAGTGAAATAAAAATTGTTTTCATTAGTATGTTATCCCCCAAACTGAAATATCTAAAGAGCTACTTAAAGTATCTTTAGCTTCCAAAGTTAAATCATGTACATCTACTACAAGATCACTTTGCTCTAGTGAGTTGATAAACTTTAATGTGTTTTTATAGCTACCGGTAGATTTTACTGTAATATTCAGTATATGACCGAAAGAATCTTTGTTAGTTGCGTATTTATTTGTTAAGTCAAGAATTTTTACATTATTCTTTTTAGCATTAATTGATATGGAATGTAGATACTCACCCCAAGCTCTTTCATCATAAATAAGAGAAGATATAGTTTCAATTTTACTTTTTATATAAGCATTTGTATCTTTCTTTTTCTTTACTTGCTTATTGATATTTTTAATCTCTTGAACAAGTCGAGTTATTTTTGCCTCTGGATTCTTTTGAAGGTAAGATTCATAGGAATTAATACTTTTACTTAAAGATATAACTTGCTTGCGTGTTTTTTCGAACTCGTTGAATGAACTATCCCAAAATAATAAATAAGAAAAAGCAATAATAACACTCACCACCATAGCATATGTTACATAAGTGTCTTTTTGACTTTTTTCTTTAAAGTAGCTATCTAGTTGATGTAAATAATCTTCAATATTTATTTTCATAATATTTCCACCTTTAGTTCACTTAAGTATCTTTTAGACTCTTCTTTATAAGATATCTTTTCAAGTGAAAACTTGAATTCTTTTTCATGTATTTTGGTCAAATACTCAACCAGTTGCGTTATTTTTTTATCTTTTGTTGCGATTAAAGAGAGAGTGAATTTTTTATGATCTTTTTCTTCAGCATAACTAATCGAATCAAGATTGATTCCAAATTTATTTAAATCTTTTGTTAACAATGCTAAAAGCTTCGCTTTCATTGGATAATCAACTTTAATCTCATGAATCTTAGTTAAAGTGTTTTTCTTTTCAAGATACTCTTTTTTCTCTTTAGATAACAGTACCAAAGATTTGGCCTTATCTGCTTCTCTATTTTTAATAGTAGCTTCTCTTGTCGTTTTGATTATCTTTAAATCATCATGTTTCTTTTGTAATATATCATACTGTAGCTCTTGAGCATAGGTAAGAACCCAATAAGTAACAGGATATGCAAATGCAATAAGAAGTGACGCAGCTACAAGAATTATGAGTTTACCACTCTCTCTTTGTATAAAACTTGGTGGACGATGGTAAGCAGTAAAGTTTGATAAGTATTTATCTTCAGCAGGTAGAGTAGTATATACATGCATAAGATAATGAAGTTGATCTATAAACACACCATTGTTGTCAAAACCATAATCAAAGTTGAATTCATCAGTTTTTACATTTATTTCAACTTCAAGCATTTCACTTAGTTGTGTGACAGTTGCTATTTGAGAACCTATATAAACTTGTTCAAACTTGTCTATATCAAATGCTCGTTTTGCGTATGTTAAAATGTCATTAATGTTAGCAAAAAGCTCTTTATAGAGTTTAATAAAAAACTGTTTGTAGTTACTATCTGTATCCCTAAGGTTTATTTTTGAGAAAAAGTTTATAAAATCGTCATACTCAATTCTTTCACCATAAAGCTCACAAAACCTTTCATGCATCTCTATAAATGAGTATTTGATTGATTTTGTATATACAAACTCTTTTTCAGAGTATATAGTTACAAATGCATCATTTGCTTGGAAATATATAAAACAGTGAACACCACTCAGTTGAATATTATCTTTTGCATATAAAGATTTTATCAGTAGCGGAGTAGGAATAATAGTATCAATATACTTTAACTTTTCTACTGTAGAAGCGAAGGTCTCATCAATAGTTAATGGATCTACTATAAAAACATGGAAGTATCTATTGTCTTCATCAAGATTGCTAAATGATTCTATATATTGAATATTGTATTCAATTGCTTGATCTAAACCCAAATCATCATATGCTTTACTATTTATAGCATCAGACAAGTCTTCATCTAAAATATTTTTACTTATAGCAATTTGCGTAGTTATAAAATCACGTGTATTTAAGTATGATATTGCAAGTTGCTCTTTTGAAAACTCAGGAGTTTTAGTTTCACTTAAAAAACTCGATATACCTGTGAAATACTTATCCCTATATGGATTTACTGAAATAACACTTGAAAAAGATTTTTGTTCTTTTTTGCTCATTCTTTATAATCCTAATTGAATTTTACCATTGACATAAAGCAAAATTCATTTTTATTGTAAAATTCAATTCTATAAACTTTATTGCTTTTATCAATTGAGAATTTTTTATTTAAATTTTTAAATTCTATATTGATATTACTCTCATCAGAATATTTTTTATTCTGATAACCAATAATATTTACACGACTGTTTTTACTTTTTAATACTTTAAAATCGGTATTTACAAAAAAAGATGAAGCTTTATTAACAGAAATTTTTTCTCTGTCAACAATAACATCAAACCTTTCTTTACAACTTTCCGACATCCTAAAATACTGAGGTCTTAGCTCGGTGAGCATTTTCCCACCTATATAGACTCTGTATCTACCTTTAACTTTTTTAACATTTCCAAGCAGATTGGAGAAATTAAACCTGTTCTTAAGTAATTTTAGCGGAATGAAGCTTAAAGATTTTTTTATATTACTTAAATTAAGCCGAATATTGTCATTTATTGTTAAAAATCCATAGTTTTTGATGATTTTGTCGAT
Source organism: Sulfurimonas sp. (assembly GCA_045046645.1). Lineage (GTDB taxonomy): Bacteria > Campylobacterota > Campylobacteria > Campylobacterales > Sulfurimonadaceae > Sulfurimonas. The sequence goes on from JASFZD010000025.1 coordinate 10,223, forward strand.
ATTTTTGGCATTTAAATCAAAATCTCTTATAAAAGATATCTTCATGATTTTCATAAATTCTTCGATGGCAAGGAGTTGATAGAAGACTTTTTGACTTAATGTTGATAAGTTTTTACTTGTTTCAATAGCAAATGCAGGCTTGTTATTTGTTACCGCAAAATAAGTAAGAGAAAGTTGCATCGCTTCATCATCATACTTTGTTTTAGTATTTTTTACATTAAAACTATGATGTTTTTTAATAAGTTTTGTATTGACATTATTTTTAACTGTAAGAGCTATATTATTTAAGTTGCCAAACTCCTGCTCTTCTTTAAGATTACATTGGTCTATAACACATGTTTGACCCCAAGCTGTTGGATTAAATATGCTTCCTTGATTTTTTTTTCGATAAAAACCATGGCCGTCATGTAGATTTAATACTAATGAGATATTTTTAGAGAGTATTATTTTTTTAACTTCATCTACTATTTTTTTATCTTTATCATTTTTTTTAATTACAGAAAACTTTCTATTCATGTCGCCATGAATACCTCGCTTGTTTTGTAAAATACTCTTTTTATTTAAATTTGGGATAATCCAAAGGTTTTTAGATTTTATTTTGTAATGTGTTGCTAGGAGTGAAGCAGCGAAATAACCGCCAGGTTCATCACCATGAATTCCACCTACAACAAGCAAAGTCGTATTAGAATCGCTATTTTCTTTTTTAATAAGCTGAATATTTGCATTTAGACTAACTGTGTATATTATGATGGATAACAGAACAATTTTAATTTTACTGTACATCTACTTCTCTGTTAAAATTTTTATCTTATTATCAATTAACTTTGCCATAAGAACTTTATCTCCGCTAAACTCAAAACTCTTTGATTTATAAAATTCTTTAAAAGAGATTTTGTAGAGATTTTGAGTTCCAGGGTAGGGAATAACATTTATGTTTGTAAAAATGATTTTTTTCTTTTCTTGTTTTTGAAAGATTCTTTTCTTGTAACTTACAAAAAGTTGATATTCCATTCCATCAGAGCGAACAAAATTTTCAGCATAAAAATCTAAATAACCTTTTATGTCATTATAAAGCCAAGTATATCTCCATTTATAGAGTTGAGATAAAAGAATTGAGAGCTTCTTTTTAGAAATATCTTTTTTAACCTTATCTTGGTTGATAAGAAGTAAAGTTTTTGTGATATCAAGATTTTTGTTTAAGCACTCAATACTGTCATTTTGTATAGCAATACACCCTTTTGTAAAAGTATCTCTCTCTTGGTTTATTGGTAGACCATGTATCCAGATACCATGACCACCTTTACCAAGATATTTATCATAACCATTAGGATAAGAGGTAACAAAAGCAAGAGGACCATAAAAAGGGTCTACTTTTGATATTTTTTTTGTGATATTATAGATACCAATAGGTGTTTTTAAATCCCCTTCTTTGCGTTTATTTCCTCTATTTTTACCTGTATAAGCACTGTACTCTTTTTTTAGTTTATAAGAGTTGTTATTATCTTTGACATAAACGCAGAGTGTAGAATTGTCTTTATTGCAAGTTAAAATATTGGAATATGACTCAATGTAGCCAAAAGTTGTACTAATGTTTTTGAGATAATTGTTCCAATACTTTTGTTTTGCTAACTCACTATCCATCTGTTTTTCAATATTGTTTATGCCATGAAGTCTGTAATCAGTTAAAAGGTCAGCAGCAAAAATAGATGTATGGATTAAGAGTAATAAAAATAGAGCATAGAATTTATTTCGCATGATCGTATCCTATCTCCTTTAAAAAGTTAACATCTTTTGTCCAACCTTTTTTTACAACAACTTGTAAGTTTAGATAGGCTTTTTTGGTACTGAGTCTTTCTATCTTTTCACGGGCTGCTTTTCCTATGCGTTTGATAGATTCACCACCTTTACCGATAATAATACCCTTTTGAGATTCTTTTTCTATAATAATTATGGCGTTGATTATATCAATATGTTTTTCTTCTTCAATGCTTTCTATAATAACATCAGATTCATAAGGGACTTCATCACTTACATTCTCAAAAATACCCTCACGGATAAAACCTGCATATATATCACGAACAAGTTCACTTGTTAAATCCTCAGGGTCAAATAGATAAGGAGACTCTGGAAGGTTTTTTGCGATCACTTTAAGTAGGTCTTCATGTCCTACTTTTTTAGGAATTGCCACAGGGATAAGGGCTTCAAAATGCTCTGCATATTGGTTGTAAGATGCTATAGTTTTAAAAAGTTTGTCTTGTTTTACTTGATCAATTTTACTTATAACAATGATATGCTTGATATTTTTCTTATTTAGTTTTAAAAATTTTTCATAATGCTCAACATTATCTGTAACAGGAGCTAAATAGACTATTAAGTCACAATCTCCCATGGCTTTTAGTGCTTCATCGAGCATAAATTGGTTAAGAATTTTTTCGCGTTCATGCAAACCAGGAGTGTCTATAAAAATAATTTGTGTATCTTCAAGCATTACAATAGCATTAGAACGGCGTCTTGTAGCATTTGCTTTTTGACTGACCATTGCAATTTTTTCACCCAAAAGGGAGTTCATAAGAGTACTTTTGCCTGCGTTAGGGCGACCTATGAGAGAAACGAAACCAGCTCTAGTTGTCATAATATATACCTTGAGAGGTCATCATCTTCAACAACTTCATCTAGTTTTTCATGTACAAGTTTTGCAGTAATAATAACTTCTTCCCCTTTATGCTCATCGGCATCAAAACTAATCTCTTCAAGTAATTTTTCTAAAACAGTGTGTAGTCTTCTTGCCCCAATATCTTCTGTAAGCTCATTTGCTCTGTAAGATAATTTTGCAATAGAGTGAATTGCTTCGTCCTCAAAAGTTAAAGTCACACCCTCAACACCTAAAAGTGCGGTATATTGTATGAGTAAAGAGTTCTGCGTTTGTGTTAAAATTTTATAAAGTGTATCTTCTGTAAGTGATTCAAGTTCAACACGAAGTGGAAAACGACCTTGTAATTCAGGAATCAAATCACTTGGTTTACTTACATGAAAGGCTCCAGCTGCGATAAAAAGAATATGGTCAGTGTTGATGGTTCCATATTTTGTAGAAACACTACTACCCTCTACTATAGGGAGTAAGTCTCTTTGTACACCCTCTTTTGATGGGTCATTTCTTCCTTGAGATTTTTCACTTAAAGCGATTTTATCTATCTCATCAAGAAAAATAATACCACCGTTCTCAGCACGACGCAATGCCTCAGCATTTATACTCGTCATATCTAAAAGTTTTGTACTTGCTTCTTGGCGAAGCAGAACTTTTGCATCTTTAACACTTACTTCTTTTTTATTGTCTTCTTTATTGATTTGTGCAAAAACTTTAGAAAAACTCTCTTGTACTTTTGCCATCTCTGGAGGAAGGTTTGTATCATTAAACTCTATGTTGATTTTATCTAATTCTATCTCAATAATTTTCTCATCCATTTCACCTGATTCGACGCGTTTTTCCATAGCTTCAAGAAGTCTTTGGTAATCATCTTTTTTAGATTCACTCACTGAGTCTGGCAGGGGAGGGAGAAGTTTTTCTACAATTCTATTTAAAACATAATTGTCTATTTTAGAGAGATTTTCTTCCTCTTGTTCAGCTTTTACTATGCTGATGGAGTTAACAACCAAATCACGAATCATAGACTCAACATCACGACCAACAAAACCAACTTCAGTATACTTAGAAGCTTCAACTTTGATAAAAGGTACTTTCATCATTTTTGCTAAACGACGAGATATTTCAGTTTTACCAACACCTGTAGAACCAATCATAAGAATATTTTTTGGCATAATTTCATTTCTAAGTTCTATATCTAGTTGCATTCTTCTGTAACGAGTACGAAGTGCAAGTGCTATAGTTTTTTTAGCATCTTTTTGACTTATTACATAATCATCAAGATATGCTACTATCTCTTTTGGTGTTAAGTTCATTATTTGTTATCCTCTAGCGTTAGAGTTTTTATGTTGTGGTTTGTATAGATACATAAATCACCAGCGATGTGCAGTGATTCTTTTACGAGTTCTTCTTCATCAAGTGAAGCATGTTTTTTGAGAGCTCTTGCGGCAGAAATTGCAAAATTTCCACCACTACCGATGGAAGCTAACTCTCCATCTTCTGGTTCAACAACATCACCATTTCCTGTAAGGATGAAAATGTGCTCTTGGTTTAAAACTATCATCATAGCTTCTAGGCGACGAAGTACCTTGTCTTTTCTCCAAGCCTTAGAAAACTCAACAACGGACTTTAAAAGATCCCCTTTTTTATTTTCTAAAAACTCTTCAAACATATCAAAAAGATTAAAAGCATCTGCTGTGCTTCCAGCAAAACCAGCTAAGATTTTGCCATGATGTAGAGTGCGGATTTTTGTAGCATTTCCTTTGAGAACAGAATCACCAAAAGTGACCTGCCCATCACCACCAATAACAGCTTTGTTTTTACCCTTGTAGGCAAGTATAGTAGTAGCATCAAACATTAGTGATTATGCTCCCTGAACATCTACATGAAGTTTAGCATGTAGACCATGACCAAGTTTTAAATCTAAATCATGCTCTCCAATAGTTTTAATTGCAGTTTTGTCAATAATGTGTTTTTTGTCTATCTGAATGTTGTACTGTGCTTTAAGTGCAGTCGCAACTTCATCTTTAGTGATAGCACCAAAAAGGTGACCATTATCTCCAACTTTTTTAGTGATGATAATCTCGCATTTTTCAAGTTTAGTAGCTATCTCTTTAAGCTCATTAACTTCTTTTTCTAGATTCTCTGCCACTATGATTTCATCTTTTGCATGTTGCGCTAAAATCTCAGGTGTTGCATGTCTAGCAAAGCCTTTACCAATAAGAAAGTTTTTTCCATAACCATCTTTAACTTCTTTAACTTCACCCTTTTTACCAAGACTTTTTACATCTTTAATCAACAAAACTTTCATTTTAATTCCTCGTATTCTATTTTTATCTTTCTTTTTCGCCACCATAAGAAACTATACCGTGTGTTAAGTTTCCAATTTTTGTGTAACCCATGTCTGGAAGTATTCTAGCAACATGTGCAGAACGACTACCAACATGACAATAAACAATGATATTTTCATTTTTATCTAAGTTAGCTTCGTCTATTGCTTGGTAGAAGTTACTCGTAGGAACTAGTTTATCAGCACCTTTGATATGACCCATCTGCCACTCCATATGTTCACGAACATCTACAAGTTTAAAGTCAACCATACCAAGCTCGCGTGCTTCAAGTAAGGCTATCATCTCATCAGGATCAATTTCATCTTGGTTTACAAGGAGTTCACACTCCGCTTTTGTAAGACCTCTTGAATGTGTTTGAACTGCTTCTTCCATACCAAGTTCTAAGCGTTTATTTGCTGCAAATTCTGGTGTACAGAAGATTCCACAGTGGCAAGTTCCATCTTGTGGTATCTCTTTTTCAATTGCTGGAGGACATGGACAAATTCTGTTGTCAACACTTTGAGGTTTACCATCAACTTCTTCGACCATAAAACATGGGCAAAATCTTTTGTTGTACATCATCTTGTTTCTAGCAAGACCCATCTGTACACCTTCGTTAATCTCTGCCTGTGGGTGATACTCCCAGTTGAATTGTTTAACAACTTTATCTGTAAACTTAACTGTTTTTTCCATCTCTAGCAGAAATTCTGGTGAATCCATTTCTATTTTTTGCATACTCATTATAATTATTCCTTTAATTTTAAACTTTTATTTTAGAAATTATTTATTTCTAGCTTTACCTTCGATAATAAAACGCAGTGCATTTAGCTTGATAAAACCTTCTGCATCTTTTTGGTTGTAGACTTCATCTTCTTCAAAAGTAGAATACTCAGAGTTAAAAAGTGAAACATCAGAACTTCTTCCAACAACCATTACATTTCCTTTGTAAAGTTTTAATCTAACGCTACCATTTACAAACTCTTGCGTTTTATCTATTGCTGCTTGAAGCATTTCACGCTCTGGTGAGAACCAAAAACCGTTGTAGATAAGTTTTGCATACTTAGGCATCATCTCATCTTTAAGGTGCATAGCCTCACGGTCAACAGTGATAGACTCGATAGCTCGGTGAGCTTTAAGCATGATAGTTCCGCCTGGAGTTTCATAACATCCACGAGCTTTCATCCCAACAAAACGATTTTCAACAATATCAACACGACCGACACCATGTTTACCACCCAGTTCATTGAGTGTTTTTAGCATAGTTGCTGGACTTAATTCTTTTCCATTGAGCGTTATAGGATCACCATTTTTGTAGCCAATTTCTATGTACTGGGCTTTATCAGGAGCGTTCTCTGGTGAAGATGTCCATAGCCACATAGACTCTTCAGGCTCAGCTGATGGATCTTCGAGTATTCCACCTTCATAAGAGATATGTAGTAAATTCGCATCCATTGAGTAAGGTGATTTTTTACCCTTTTTCTCGATTTTAATGCCATGTTCGTCTGCATAAGACAAAAGTTTTTCTCTCGAGTTTAAATCCCACTCTCTCCAGGGAGCAATGATAGTTAAAGTTGAATCTTGACTTAGATAACCCATCTCAAAACGGACTTGGTCATTACCTTTACCAGTCGCGCCATGACTTACGCCATCTGCCCCAGTAATTTTTGCTATCTCTGCTTGGCGTTTAGCGATAAGTGGACGAGCGATAGATGTCCCTAAAAGATATTCACCTTCATAAATCGTGTTAGCACGAAACATAGGATAAACATAATCTTTTACAAACTCTTCTCTTAGGTCGTCAATAAAAATATTTTCAGGTTTGATGCCAAATTCAAGTGCCTTGATTCGGGCAGGTTCAAGCTCTTCGCCTTGACCTAAATCAGCTGTAAAAGTTATAACTTCGCACTTGTATTCATCTTGTAGCCATTTTAAAATAACACTAGTATCTAAACCACCAGAGTATGCTAAAACTACTTTTTTTACTTCTTTTTTCATATGCAATACCTATAATATAAAATAATAATCGCGATTGTATCGAAAAAGAGATGAGGAAATGCTTACAATAGTCTGTTGTTATAAGTAATGTAAGAAAATGTGAAGTTTTTAATGAGAAAGGGTAAGTGGTTTTACCCTTTAGTATCAAATAATATACCAGTTACTTCTTGCATTTTAGGAAGAAAATCTTGTGCTTGTTCTGCTGGAAATCTTCTTAATATCTTACTTGTTTCTGATTCAATTACAGAGACAAAAAAGATATCTTGAGCATCAACACCAAATCTAATACCAGTACTCATCGGTGCTAGTGCCTCATTAAGTTTGTTTACTAAATCTTGAACATCTTCTTTAGAATTTATCTTAGTACCATGATTTTCAGCTTCTTGAGCCATTACTTTGGCTACTTCAACAGTACTTTGTTCTTGAGTTTGTGCTACTTGTTTTGCTTGTTCTGCAACTCTTCCATGAGTTTCCACTGAACTTACTTGAGATTGTTGTTGTCTTGCAACATTTGCTATGCCATCCATGACGAACTCCTATAAATAAAGTTATTACACACCATATCGACCATAAAAAAAATATCTTTAACAAAAATATCAAAATTTATGATAATCTTGCATTTATGAAAGAATATATTGCCCTTTTACAAAGTGAACCTATATTAAAACGACTCTCTATTATTCAACTTATTTCTTATTTTGGTGCGTGGTTTAGTAATGTTGCTATTTATACTTTACTATTAAAAATGAATGTTTCTGCGAGTGTTATTGCTTTTGTAGCGATGTTGCATTTTTTATCTGGTGTTTTTCAAGCACCTTTGTCTGGTTCAATTATAGATAAAGTAAATCCAAAAAAACTGATGCTTTCTTTGATAAGTATAGAGATAGTTACAACACTATTACTGATTTTTGTGAACTCTTTAAACGATTTATGGCTTCTATACGCACTAATATTTTTTAAGATGGCAGCAGCTTCTTTTTACTTTACGACAGAGATGTCCCTTTTGCCAAAAATCTTAGATACTCAGAAGTTACAAAAAGCGAATGAATTACACTCTATTATCTGGTCTCTTTCTTACACTTTAGGCATGGCGCTTAGTGGTTTTGTTGTTTACTGGTTTGGTGTAAAAGCTGCGTTTATTCTTGACGCCTTAATGTTTGTTCTTGCATTTATGCTTCTTTATAAAGTAGATATAAAAGTACAAATGATAAAGAGTAGTGAGAATCTTTTAGAAATGATGCGAGGTACTTTTTCCTATCTTAAACACTCAAAGGTAGCCATTCATTTGATGATTATTCATGCCTTTGTTGGTTTAACTGCGTTTGATGCTCTTGTGGCTTTAATGGTAGATAAATATTACGCGAGTCTACTTGCTAGTTCTTTGGCTCTTGGTTTGCTCCATTCATCGCGTGCTATTGGTTTAGTTGTTGGACCCGTAATTATCTCAAAATGGATAAATAACAAGAGAATGGTTTATATCTTTATAGGACAAGGTTTAGCAGTGTATTTATGGGCTTACATGATGCATGATTTTTACCTTTCTTTAGTGGCAAGTGTAGTTGTCGGTTTCTTTACGACGACTTTATGGTCATATACTTACACTCTTTTACAAAAAAATATAGAAGAGAAATATTATGGTAGAATTGTCGCTTATAATGATATGCTCTTTTTAAGTTCAGCTGCGTTTACCTCTTTTATGATAGGATTTTTTGCAAGTCATGAGTTTTCTTTAGAGTTTATTACACTAATCATAGGTTCTGGATTTTTTCTAGGAGCTATTTATTTTTCATGGATATTAAAAACGCAGTCAATAAAGGATATATCTTGAGTTATGCATTAATAGGTGGGTTACTTTTAAATGTTGGTGCCTTTCTTACTTATAAAGGAAAGATATATGAAGCTGTAATCGTTTACCTTTTTGCTGATATTTGCTGGGTAATTATGGCTTATGAAAGAGAGGACTTTTGGGGTGTAACTTCCATTGTAGTTGGTGTAACTTTTGGTTTTCTAGCTTTTTTAAAAATGAAAAATGGTGCCATGAGTAAAAATCTTAACAAGGAACAAAATGATATATAAATCAAAAGATGGTGATATAAGTTTAAAGAATTTAACAAGACTTTACTCTGCTGTTGTTATAGATATGCAAGGCGAAGTTGCAGAGATGAGTTTAGAGTGGTTTGACTTATATGGAGATAAGGTAAAACTTTTAAATTTTGTTCTTGTGTTTGACTATACACCAACTGGAGAAGATATACGAGATAAAAAAGTTTTAGAGTTTAAGACAAAAGAAGAGCTTATTGAAGTTATGAGAGATGTTGCAGAGTTTTTTTAAAAGTAGCAAATTTTTGCTACTTTTAAGTCTTAAAAGTTTCTAGTTGAGAATTTAATATTTTAGTTTCTTGAGATAAATTTTCACTTGTTGCGACAATAGTTTCTACATTTTTAGCATTTTCTATCGAAATATTATCAATCTGCGTAACGATATTAGCGATGCCTTCTATTGCTTTGCCTGTATTTTCAAAATCTTGTACTGTTTTATCACTCGCTTTTGTCCCGTTATTTACAATTTCAACTGTGATGTTGATTTTTTCTTCAACCTCTGAAGCTATTTCTGAAAGATTTTGAATCTCTTTTGAGTTGTTATTCATATTTTCACTTGCTTCTTGGATAGACTGCACGATAACATTGATAGTTGCGTTTATCTCACTAAGACTCTTTTGGGTTCTCTCAGCTAGTTTTCTTACTTCATCAGCAACAACAGCAAAACCTCGACCATGTTCACCAGCTCTTGCAGCTTCGATGGCTGCGTTTAGAGCAAGCAAGTTAGTTTGATCTGCAATATCACCTATAACCTCAAGTACGCTTTTAACATTGCTAGCTTCACTTGACAAGTTGTCCATTTTGTTGGCAAGTTCTACTTCTACTTCTGATGTTTCTTGTACTCTATTGGTAAGTGATATGATTTCATCTCGCGCTTCACTGAGCATGTTGTTTGCTTTTATTATCTCTTCTTTATTAGCTTGTGCTTCTGAGATTGCTAATGCGATTTCATTATTAACTTTATTGGAACTTTCACTTGCTTCTTTGATTATGCTCACCGATAGCTCAACATTTTTTCCAACCTCATGAGCATTTAAAGATAAGTTATTGGCTTTGTTTGTATTGTTTATTGAAGACTCTTTTGCACTGTTGATTAGATGTTGTAAATCATGTAAAAGTGTGTTAAAACTTCTAGCCATATCTTCTATCTCACTTGGAGCATCGCACTCCAAACTTATACTTAAATCTTTAGTTTTACCAATCTCTAAAAGAGTATTTTTAAAGTTGTTTAATGGTCGCATAAGATTATTGTTAAGTGTCATAATTGAACCTACACCTACTATAACTAAGATAATTAAGACTTCTAATATAATAAAATTTCGTATCTTATTTGGAGTTATTAAAACTTCCTTCTCGTTGATAACAGATAAGATAGCCCATTGTAAATCTTCACCAACTTTTATGGTTGAGTAAGCACTCAATACAGACTTTCCATTATATTCTGTAAAAATACCAGTTGCTGCTTTGGTTTTAAAAGCATTGTTTACAGGAACAGTATTTATCGAACCTTGTTTAGGATTTGAAAATGAGTGGATAATAGAGTGGTTTTTCTTGTCAAGATAACTATCGCTTCTCATCAAATGGTCTTTACCAACGAGATAATCCTCCTGCGTTTGACCATAACCAACTCTTTTTTGCATCACCTCATTTATAGATGAACCAGCAATTTTAATTACGAGAATGGAGTTTAGTTCATCTTCTACATTAACAGGAGCACCTAAAAACAACATTGGCTCATTATTATTGGGAGCGTAAGGTTCCATATCTACATATGTTGCACGCTTGTTTTTTAGTGTTTTATTGAAAACTTCCGCTAAAGCACTTGTTTTTAAATTCCCTGTTTTAAGATTTGTTCCATAATCTTTTTGTTTTTTTACACTATAAGTCACTTGACCAGTTGTTGCGTTTATAAGTAAGATATCAGCATATCCATACTCATCTACAACAGATTTAAAAAATAGCTCATAATCTTCTATAGTTTCTATTACCAATGGATCAGCTACAGGAAAACTTTTCTCAGGTGTGAGATCCATCTTCTCTTCAAGTCTATAGAGGTCATCTGCTAAAAATTCAACATTATTACTTTTTGAGATAACTTTGATAGTTGCGATGTTTCTCTGAAAAAAATCTTCTATTTGAGATTTTTTTAAATCTCTTACTGTCTTCAACTTTGAAAAGTTACTTTGCATAAGTGCTTCTTTACTTTGATAAACAGAGCTAACAGAAGTGACAATACCTAAAATAAGCAAGGAGATAAAAATCATACCTAAAACTTGAATCTTGATGGATAGATTTTTCATGTGTAGACTACCTTGTTTGAGTTGAAAATTATTATATCACAACTATATCACTATTCCAAAGTATTTACATAAATTATAAAATAAATATCTTTTACATAAATCAATAGAATAATTAATATAATTTATGAGATAATTTTGGTAATAAATGAAGTAAAAGTAGTTGGAATGAATATAAAAAAATATAAAACAGCAGTAGAAAAACTCAACCTTTGGGCAAGACATTATTATGTGCTTGATGATCCAATCACGACTGATGAAGTCTATGATAAACTTTATCATGAAGTGCTTGCCTTTGAAGAAAAAAATACTAATGATGTTTTGAGTGACTCTCCAACGCAAAGAGTGGGAGATATGATAAGTGATGGTTTTACTAAAGAAAAACATCTATCTCGCATGTGGTCTTTAGAAGATGTTTTTGAAACTGCTGGACTTCGCAAATGGCTTGAAAAAACATATAGGTTAGATAAAAATATCACTTTTTATTGTGAGCCTAAGTATGATGGAGCTAGTCTTGATCTTGTTTATGAAAATGGAGAACTTGTGAGAGGAATAACTCGTGGTGATGGAACAGTGGGTGAACTTATTACGAAAAATGTAAAAACGATAAAGTCTATTCCTTTAACTATAGATTGTAAAGAAACTATAGAAATCCGTGGTGAAGTAGTTATATTTAAGGATGAATTTGAAAAAATCAATGAGTTGCGTTTAAAAGAGGGAGAAGCACTTTTTGCAAATCCACGAAATGCAGCCGCTGGAAGTTTAAGACAACTTGATTCCAAGATAACCGCCGCAAGAAAGCTCGTTTTTTTACCTTATGGTATAGGCATTAACACTCTTCCTCAAAAACAACTTCACAAAAAGATGAATTACATCTATGAGCTAGGATTTCGTAAACCACCAGAGAGGGCAGTTTGTCAGGATATAAATGAGATAGAGTTTATATATAAACAGATGGTTCATGATAGAGAATCTTACTCCATGATGCTTGATGGTATGGTTATAAAAGTAGATGAGATTAGCTCTCAAATAGATATGGGCTACACCGTAAAAGTTCCTCGTTGGGCAGTTGCTTATAAATTTCCTGCTGTTGAGAAGATAACGACCATCAAAGATATAGTGCTTCAAGTTGGCAGAACTGGCGCTGTTACTCCTGTGGCAATTGTAGAACCTACAGATATAGATGGGGTTGTAGTCGAGCGGGCAACTCTTCATAATTTTGATGAAATACAGAGAAAAGATATACGCATAAATGATAAAGTTATTATTTTAAGAAGTGGTGATGTTATCCCTAAAATTATAAAAGTTCTAATCCATGAAAGAGATGGAAGTGAAGTTGAGTATGAACGCCCAAGTCACTGTCCTGTATGTGATAGTGAACTTTTGGATGAGGGTGTTTTACTTAAGTGTCAAAACTTAGAGTGTGAGGCTAGGGTGGTGAACTCTATCATTTACTTTGCATCAAAACCATGTTTAAATATAGATGGGCTTGGAGTAAAGATAGTCGAAATACTTTTTACTCAGGGGCTTGTCAAAAGTGTTGTTGATTTGTTTGATTTGGATTTAGAGAAACTACTTTGCCTTGATGGTTTCAAAGAGAAAAGGGCACAAAATCTTCTAAATGCTTTAGATAATGCAAAGGAAAGTGATTATTGGCGTTTTATAAATGCTCTAGGTATAGAACATATCGGTGAAGTTGCTTCAAAAACATTAGCAGAAAACTTTGGTTTTTCTTTTGTAAATGCAACAAAAGAGGAGTTAATAGTTTGTGATGGTATCGGTGAAGAGATGGCAGAGTCTGTTTTAGAGTTTGTAAGAGTAAACGCAGATACTATAAAAAAACTCCAAGAGATACTAAAGCCACTTGAGCCACTTAAAAAAATAGAAGCAAAAGAGAATCCTTTTAAAGGAAAAACAGTAGTTTTAACAGGAACTATGAGTGAGTCACGGGGGGCTATCAAAGATATGCTGGAGAACTTAGGTGCAAAAGTTTCAGGAAGTGTTAGTCAAAAAACAGATTTCTTAATCTATGGTGAAGATGCTGGAAGTAAGTATGACAAGGCGGTAACTCTTAGCGTTAAAACTTTAACAGAACAAGAGATGAGAGAAGAACTTGACTAGGCTAGATAACTTTCTTGTGCAAAAAGAGTTTGTAGATAGTCGCAATAAGGCACAGGCAATCATAAAAAATGGACTTGTTTCTGTCAGTGGTAAAATTATAAAAAAAAGCTCTTTTAAAGTGCAAGAAAGTGATGAGGTTAAAGTGGGTGAACATAAGTCTTATGTCTCTCGTGCTGCGTTTAAACTTGCTGCGTTTTTAGAGGAACTTTCTCTTAATGTAAAAGATAAAATCGCACTCGATATTGGCTCTTCTACTGGTGGTTTTACTCAGGTGTTGTTAGAAGGAAATGTAGCCGAGGTGAGTGCTGTTGATGTAGGCTCAAACCAACTTCACCCATCCATAAAAAATGATAATCGCGTCTACTCTTATGAGAATTGTGACATACGAGAGTTTCAAAGTAATAAGTTCTTTAATCTTGTTGTGAGTGATGTTGCATTTATCTCACTTTTATACATTTTAGATGATGTAGATAGACTGGCAACCGAGGATATAATTTTGCTTTTTAAACCACAGTTTGAAGTAGGGCGTGAAGTAAAACGCAACAGTAATGGTGTTGTATTAGATGCAAAAGCCATAGAAAAAGCAAGAGAAAAGTTTGAAGATGCTTGTGCTTTAAAGGGCTGGAAATTACACACAAAATCAGTTTCTAAACTTACAGGTAAAGATGGTAATATAGAATATTGTTACTATTTTCAAAAGTAAAAATACAAAAATAAAATAGGATGAAAACTTTTATGAATCAACTCAAAAACTCTACAGCTATCGCGATAGGTGGCTTTGATGGGATGCACACGGGGCATCAAGCACTTTTTAATGAACTAGGTGAAGATGGTGCTATTGTTGTTATAGAAACAGGGTATGCAAATTTAACACCACAAAAAGAGCGTCAAAATTTTACACACTATCCTATATTTTATGTCGAACTAGACACTGTTCGTCATCTTGATGGTTTAGGTTTTATGAAGTTTTTGCAAGATAAATTTCCACATTTAAAAAAGATAGTAGTTGGTTATGATTTTCATTTTGGAAAAGATAGGCGTTACTCAAACAAAGATTTAAAAGAGATGTGTGCTGGCGAAGTAGTAATAGTTGATGAAGTAAAACATAAAAATGACTCTATACACTCCCATAAGATACGTGCGAAGCTTGGTATTGGTGATATTAAAGGTGCGAACAACTTTTTAGGACACAACTACACTGTGAGAGGGGAGCACGTACAAGGACAAGGTCTTGGTGCAAAAGAGTTAGTTGCAACGATAAATATAAAATCAACAGGCTTTTTACTTCCAAAAGAAGGTGTTTACGCAACTCTCACTCGTGTAGACGATGAAGAACATCTACACCCCTCTGTATCTTTTGTTGGTCATAGAGTTTCCACAGATGGAAGTTTTGCACTTGAGACACATATACTAGATGCTGAAGTTATGTGTCAATCTAAGGCAAGCATAAGTTTTGTATCTTTTATAAGAAACAACGAAAAATTTGATACACTAGAAGCATTAAAAAATGCCATAAACGCAGATATCGTTATAGCAAAAAAAGAACTAAAATTTTTACAATTATAAAGAAGAACAATGCCAAGAATATATTTAGAAGAAAAAGAGCCTATCCATTTTAAGTTTGAACAAAACAAAGATGATTTTATCGTTGATGAAGTTGGATTAGACTGGAAAGGTAATGGAAACTTTACGATTATCCATATAAAAAAAGTAGAGATAACAACATGGGATACAATAGCTGTATTTGCATCGTTTTTGAACATAAACGCAGAGAAAATAGGCTACGCAGGACTTAAAGATAAACATGCAACTACCACTCAATATCTCTCAATAGAGTCAAAGTTTGAAAAACTACTCAAAAAGTTTAAACATCCACAGATAAAGATTTTAAACACTACAAGACATACACACTCTATTCGTATGGGAGATTTAAAAGGAAACCACTTTAGTATTAATCTTTTTGAAGTGACTCAAATACAAGCAGGACAGATAGAAAAATTAGCAAGAAAAAGTGAAAAATTCGGACTCCCTAACTACTTCGGTTATCAACGATTTGGAAGAGATGAAGACTCTATAAATCAAGCAAAAGAGATGATAGCAGGGGATTTGTACATCAATGACGCAAAGTTAAAAAAGTTTCTTATCTCCATCTATCAAAGTGTCTTTTTTAATGATTGGTTACAAGAGCGAGTACAATTAAGCCGTGATAAAAACAGTGGTAAATTTTTGCTCTTAAATGGTGATGTTTATGTGAGTGATGAAAATAAAATATTTACCCCAAAAAAGATACCACAAAAAGATTTTCAAGCACAAAAAGTATTGCCTACTGGACTTTTATGTGGTCGTGATGTTTACCGTGCAAGAGATGAAGCTAGAGAGATAGAAGAGAAGTATGATGATGGATTTTTGTATGAGAAGGGCTTGCGTAGACCTGCCATCATTTTCCCAAAAGATGTGGAGATGAATTATACAAATGATTTTGACATTATGAAAGTCTCTTTCACTCTTCCCAAAGGCTCTTACGCAACAGTATTTTTAGAAAATATCGCGAGTAAAATGTTTAAAGCAAAAAAGGTAAAGAAGAAAAAGTAGTTTTACTCGCTTGTGCTGAAGAAAATATATACAGCCAAGCAAATAAAGAAACACTTAACAACCTATGTATGAGTTCCCAAGCAAAGCATGGGAACTAGAGAACTGTATTTTCTCTCGAACTAGGTCCAACAACTTCTTTTTGACTTGCATAGTTAACTCCTCAATTAAGGACATTTTTGTGTGTTATGTAAGAAGTATACTAATTAACTATCATTTTAGGCAGTTATTTTTCTACAGAACATTAAAAACACACAAACTCTTTAAGGATAATATATGATTTCTGCAATAATTATCATTTTTATTTCATTTTGCCATATTTTTTAGTAAATTCGTAGTTTTATTGAAAAATAATAGTGTATGTTATTTTTAGTATTTAAGGTTACTCTGTATATAATGTGTTTGATTAAATAGTTGTACGTGCCCGCTTCGCGAACACGTACAACGGCGGGGCTGAACACTAAACGTGTTCCCCACCAATTGTCGTATTTCGCTTCGCTACATACAACAATTGGCAGGAACCCACATCAAGCTACCCTCCAGAAAACTCTACGAGTTTTTTGAAGTCTAGCTTAATGGAGTTCAGCCCCGCCGTTA
>JASFZD010000026.1:0-8446 GCA_045046645.1 Sulfurimonas sp.
AAGCATCATGGAGATATTCGCCGTTCTCGTGCTGCAGCGATAAACATGATACCAACCACAACAGGTGCAGCAAAGGCTCTGAGCCGTGTACTACCAAAACTTCATGGAAAGCTTGATGGAACTAGCGTAAGAGTTCCAACTCCTGATGTTTCTATGGTGGATTTAACCCTGCATTTATCTAAAAAAACGACTACCCAAGAGGTACTCTCACTTTTAGATAAGATGACCAAAACAAAATATCAGGGATTTTTACATATCGATAGAGATAAAAGAGTTTCACAAGATTTTGTAGGTTCACCTTACAGCTCGATAGTTGCAGAGGATTTGGTACAAGTGATAGGTGAAGATTTGATAGCTGTTCGCGCTTGGTATGATAACGAATGGGGCTACTCATCGCGTCTGTTAGATATGGCAATATACATTAATAAAGAGGAAAAAAATTGAAATTATTAAGCATAAAAGATTTAGATTTAAAAGAGAAAAAAGTATTTATTAGGTGTGATTTTAATGTTCCTATCGATGAATTTGGTAACATTGCAGATGATAGACGAATTCGCTCAGCAATAGCCACGATAAACTACTGTTTAGATAAAGATTGTGCTGTAATCTTAGCATCACACTTCGGTCGTCCAAAGGGTGAAGTAATACAAAAGTATTCTCTTGCACCAGTTGCGCGTAGACTCCAACAACTTCTCAAACGAGAAGTTACTTTAGCTGAGGATGTTATAGGTGAAGATACTATGAAAAAGGCAAAAAATTTAGAAAATCATAAGGTGCTTTTGCTAGAAAATTTACGCTTTGAAGCAGGTGAGACAAAAAATGATGCAGTATTTGCTGAGAAATTAGCATCTATGGCAGAGTTTTATATCAATGATGCCTTTGGTGTAAGTCACCGAGCACATGCATCCGTAGAAGGAATTACAAAGTTCTTTGATGATGAACATAAGGCCGCAGGATTTTTACTTGACAAAGAGATAAACTTTTTTGGAAAGCTAGTGAACGACCCAGTGCGTCCTTTTGCAGCGATTGTTGGTGGAAGTAAGGTCTCCGGTAAACTAGAAGCACTTGTAAACCTTTTACCAAAAGTAGATAAAGTGTTTATCGGTGGCGGTATGGCATTTACATTTTTAAAGCAGATGGGTTACAACATAGGTGCATCATTGGTAGAAGATGACCTCTTAGAAGAAGCGCAACAGATTATGGACGAAGCTAAAAAACTTGGTGTAAAATTTTACCTGCCAGTTGATGTAGTAGCGGCTGAAAAATTTTCACAAGATGCAGTGAGTAAGATAGTGACAGCACAAGAGATTCCAGATAATTGGATGGGACTTGACATTGGACCTGCTACAGTAAGACTCTACCGTGAAGCTCTTAATGATGTCCAAACAGTCCTATGGAATGGACCTATGGGTGTGTATGAGATGGAAAAATTTGCTCGTGGTTCATCAAAGATAGCACATTTTGTGGCAGATAGTTATGCGACTACTGTTGTTGGTGGTGGAGATACTGCGGACTTAGTGCAAAGAATAGGGCTTGATGAAGAGATGAGTTTTATCTCAACAGGTGGTGGCGCTTCTTTAGAACTGCTTGAGGGTAAAATTCTTCCCGGTGTAGCACCATTAAGAGTAAATAACTAAAGGAATTGGTCATGATAATAGCAGCAAACCTAAAAACAAATCTAACGAGAAAAGAGACAAGTGCTTACATATATAGTGTAGAGAAATTTCTACAAGAGAGTGACTCTAAGCAAGAGGTTTTAGTTTTTCCTGCTACTTCAAGTCTTAATGCTCATAAAGGTAAAGTAATCGTTGGTGCTCAAAATGCGTATGCAACAAAAAATGGTGCTTTTACGGGTGAAATAGGCTTGGACAATTTAGATGAGTTTGGCATCAAGACTATCCTTATAGGTCATAGTGAACGCCGTCATGTTTTAGGTGAAACGCAGGCTACTATAGTAGAGAAGTTTAACTTTTATAAAGATTTAGGTTTTAAGATAGTTTATTGTGTTGGTGAACCACTAGAAAAAAGAGAAGCTGGAAAAGAGGAGATGATGAACTATATCTCTTCTCAATATGAAGGCATAGACACAAGTTACGAAAATCTCATTATCGCGTATGAACCTGTTTGGGCGATAGGAACAGGACTTACTCCAACGCTAGAAGATATAGAAGCGATACACAAAGACCTCAAAGCAAAATCATCTGCACCACTTTTGTATGGTGGAAGCGTAAAAGTGACAAATGCAAAAGAAGTTTTAGAACTTGATAATGTAGATGGAATTTTAGTAGGAAGTGCAGCTCTTTACGAAAAAGACTTCTGCACTATGATAGCTTACGCAGAGGCTTAAGCTATACTAGTGACCGATAACAGGCATACTCTCTAACTTCTTGACATTTGAGTGTTCATAATCATTGGGATGTGCTTTTCTATAAGCTCTTGCTTTATCTACATACTCTTGTAGAGTAAAAGGTTTATCGTCTTTTTCTACATAGTGTATCTTTTGGCTACCATCTTTATAAACAACTTTAGTAGCTCCATCTTTTCTTATATATGTTTGCTCGACAACTTTTGTTTGCGCTTGAGGAGTTTTGTCTACTTGCATATACTTTTTTTGTATCTCTGGATCTTGAGATATAGTAGGAGTCCAATCATTTGCAAACCAAGCTTTCATAGTTTTTTGCATATAACCATCTTTGGCTTTACCGTTAGAATTGCTTACACTATTTAGTGCACTATTGTGAGAAGGTGCTTCAGAACTAAGAGAAGAACATCCGATGATGAGTGAACTACTAAGGATTGTGAGGGTTGTTTTTGTAATTATGTGTTTCATAGGGTAATTATATCTAAGGAATTGCTAACATTCGGTAACTTTAAGATACTATTAAGATAATTGTGTGTTATAATGCTCATTGAAATTTGTAACAAAACAAGGAGAATATATGAAATTTACAAAAATGAGTTTAGTGGCTGCGCTACTAGTAGGTTCAAGTGCGTTTGCAATTGATAATGTTAAAGTTAGTGGTGATGCTAAGCTTTATTATGCAACTGATGATGCTAAGAAAGATGGAATTGGTAATGCTGTGAGTCGTGGTGATGATAGTTTATTTGCTGCTGGTTCTTCAGCTGGTCAGGCTGCTTTAGGTTTAGGCGTAACTGCTGATTTAGCTAAAGGTATTTCTGCTGGTGCTCATGTAACAGTACTTACTACATTAGGTCTTCAAGGTCAACTTGTAAATAATGTATGGGAACAAACAAATGTTGTTACTGATTCTTATATCGTTGATGAAGCATGGTTAGCTGCAACACTTGGTAAAACTACTGTTAAAATTGGTCGTATGGAATTAGATACTCCAATAGTTTTCTCTGAAAAATGGTCAATTATTGCGAATACTTTTGAAGCTGCTGTTGTAATTAATCAAGATATCCCAGATACTACTTTAGTTGGTGCTTATGTTGGTGGTTCAAATTCACAAGCTGTTGGTGGAACAGGTGGTGGTATTGGCGGTGTTATCAATAAGACTGCGTCTGAAAGTACTTTTAGTCAATTTTACAAAGGTGCTTATGCCGCTGGTGTAATCAATAACTCTTTCAAGCCTTTAGTAGCTCAAGCTTGGTATTATAATGCTTCTACAGATGAAGTAGTTGGTGCAAATAACTTAGATGGTGTTGAAGCTTACTGGTTACAAGCTGATTTAAGTATGGAAGGCGTAATGGCTGGAGCTCAATATACAGATCTTAAACTTCAACTAAATAGTGGTACATTAGAAGTTAACACTAATGCTTATGCTGTTATGTTAGGTTATGAAGGAATGAAAGACTTATTTACTGCTAAAGTTTCTTACTCTTCTGTAGATAAAGATCACTCAGCAGCGTTCAACTTAGCTGGTACAGGTCAATCTAAACTTTATACTGAAGCATGGTGGAATTATGGTTCTGTAACTGCAGCTGATACTGATTCATTTAATGTTACTATAACTTCTCCAGTAAATGGTATGTTTGATTTAGGTGTCTACTATACTGATGCTAATCAAGACGCTGCAACTGGTAATGGTGACATGACAGAGATTACAGTAACTGCAAGCAAAACAGTTGGTCCTTTAGATGCAACTTTAGCTTTTATCAATACATCTGATGATAGTAAAAATATTCCAACTGGTGGAACTACAGGTGACGATTTTAATACTATCCAAGCATACTTAACTTTAAACTTCTAGTCTAAAGCTAAACTATTCTTACAACTTATCTCCCCTTGTGGGAGATAAACCTACTTCTTAAAAACTCTCAAACTCCATTTTAAAATCACTTTTTATTTATGTTATAATACTCTATGGCAAAAATAGATGAGATAAAAGAAATTCTTAATACTTTAAGAATAGTTATGAGTATTGCATTTGGTATTTTAGTAATTATAGTAGGTAGTCTAATTAAAAGATATGATACTTCTCGTATAGATATAATTTTTTGGATAGGTGTAGTTTTTACATTTGGAATATTTATTTTTTTATATCAAATAGTTGTAAAAATATCAGATAAAACAAAAGAGATAAGGGATTTATAATGGATGCAGCGACAATAGCGATAATGCTAATTGCAATTTCAACTACAGGATTAATGTTTTTTAGTTTAAAAAAACTTTCTCAATCATAAAGAAGCGAGAAAATTAATATTTATGATAAGTAAAATTCTTATATGAAATTAGCTACAAAAAAATTAGCATATATACTCTATATGCTACTCCTCATTTCCATCATCTCATTTTTAGCAATCCATTCAGCACCTAACAGCTTCTTTGGAGCAGGGGAACTCAATCCAAACATGACAAAAGAGGCAATAGCTCAACTCAAAGCTATTTACGGACTCGATAAAACTTTGCTACAACAATACATAGACTGGGTGGTAAACATCTCTCAACTTAATTTTGGAATCTCTTTTGTAAGTGGAGGGGATGTAAGTAGTGAAATCTTTAAAAGACTACCAATTACACTGAGTATGAACATTACTGCACTAGTTTTTGTATTTGTTCTCTCTTTATATCTTGGTATTAAATCAGCTTTAAATTATGAGAAAAAAAGTGACTACATCATCCGTCAAATCTCTTTAGTCTCTTTTTCGATGCCATCTTTTTACCTAGCACTCCTCTTTATCATCTTTTTTGCACTAAAACTTGATTGGTTCCCTATCGCTGGACTTCATTCCATAGAAGCTAAAACAGGCTTTGCAAATTTTTTAGATATGTCTTGGCACTTAACCTTACCAATTGGAGTGATGATTTTTACAGGCTTGGGAAGTATGATAATCTACATCCGCTCTTTAACATTAGAGATACTTAAGAGTGATTATTACTATTTTGCACTCTCAAGAGGTCTCTCTCGTGCAAAACTACTGCGTTTTTATATCTTACCCAATCTTTTACCACCTATCATCACACTTTTAGGACTATCTCTGCCTGGGCTTATAGGTGGAAGTGTTATTTTAGAGTCTATTTTTGGTATAGAAGGGATGGGACAGCTATTTTTTATGTCTGCTATGAGTCGTGACTATCCCATCATAATGGGAACACTAATGATAACGGCTTTTTTGACCCTAGCTGGAAATATGTTAGCAGATTTGTTGCTTTTGAAACTCAATCCATATATGAAAAGATAAGAAAAATATGATATAATTATGATATCAAAGTATGGTGCTTTGTGTGTGTGTAAGTTTTCGGACATGATGCTTATAACAATTTAGCTCTATCCCTCTTATGAGGGGTAGAGCTTTTTTTTGGTCTATACTTTAGATGGTTGGGTTATGTGGGTTAGATTGTTGTAAGGATAAATCATGTCCGATTTAGATACACACACTGTAGGTCATTTGATAATATCAATTATTTATTTAGTTTTTGCTATTAAATAATAGCTACAACCTAAGAGACTAACCATCTCTTAGGCTTTTTAGTTTAACTAAACAGTGCCTCTAAAGCATCAACACCATCTTTAGCCTCTTCAATCTCACCATCTTCATTTGTTACACTATCAGTTTCAAGAAGTTCTATTTGCATACCTGTTAGCATAGATGCTAGACGGATATTTATACCGCTTTTACCGATTGCTTTGGCTTTTTGGTCTGCAGGTAAAGTGATGATTGCTTTTTCATTTTCTCCATCTTCATTTTTTATCACTTCTACATGAGAGATGATAGCGGGACTCATAGTTCTTGAGATAAAAAGTTCTGGTATGCTAGTGTACTCTATACAGTCGATGTTCTCACCGATAAGCTCGTCACTCACTGCGTTTATACGAACACCTTTTACACCAACAGTTGCACCAACAGCATCAACTTGAGGATGCGTGCTAAGTATCGCTATCTTTGCTCTCTCTCCTGGTATGCGAGCTGATTTTTCGATGATAACCGTACCCTCAGCAATCTCAGGAACTTCAAGTGCTAAAAGCTCTTCTAAAAACTTAGGAGATGTACGAGAAAGCTCTATCTGTATGCCATTTTCTTTGTCCATATTTACACGACGAACAACAGCTTTGATATGATCACCAACTGCAAATTTCTCACCCTTAATACGGCTTTTCATAGGTAGTACAGCACGCACTTCATCAACTTCTATGTAAGTAGAGTTTTGTGAATCAACACGCGTTACACGACCACTTACAAGTGTTCCTACTTTTGATGTGTATTTGGTGTATAGTTCATCTTCTACGAGTCTTTGTATGTGATACTCTATCTCACGGTGTAGTTGAGAAGCACCTGTTCTTCCATACTCTTCTAGATTATGGTCAACTTGGAGTTGATCATCAAGTTCAACTTGGTCATCATACTCTCTTGCCTCGCTGATAGGTATATATGCAGGTGCTAACTCTTCATCTTCAAGTCTTTCATCATCATCAGCTACAACTGTGATAGTTTGAACAACTTTTATACTCTTAGTTTCATCATCTATTTGTGCTTCAAAAGCAAAGTTTCTGTTGATAACTCTTTTTGCAGTTTGAACAAATGCAGTCTTTAATGACTCTAAAACACTGTCAGGGTTAAGGCTTTTTTCGTGTGCAATTGCTTGTACAATATCTAGTATTTTTTCCATGAGAATAGGTTCCTTTTTATTTAAAGAAATCGAACAATAATAATGAGTTGTAGGGGATTTCTTATGCGTACGAAATTATACTCAAAAAGTTATAAAAATCTCTTTAACCAAAAATTTATGACATTTTGAGTATAATGCAAAAAAATATAAGGAATTATAATGGATTTAAAATTCGCAAGAACAGATATATCGGCTAAACCTAAAAAGGTTGATTTAGCTAAGATTGAAGCTAGTGTTGCAAAAGATGATAGCATCATTTTTTACTTCGATAAAGAAAATTCTCATAAAGATTTACTAGAACTTCAAGATCATTTTGAAGCACAAGGCAAAAGTTTTTACATGAGTGAAGTGAAATTTGGTTTATCAGATAATGATTACATGTACCAAGTTCATATAATGAGCTAAAGAGAAGATATGAGCAAAAAGTTATTTATTGAGACCTTAGGGTGTGCTATGAACTCTCGTGATTCTGAACATATGATTGCAGAATTACATGAAAAAGAGGGGTATGAAACAACAAATACCCTTGAAGATGCAGACCTTATTTTGATAAATACATGTTCAGTTAGAGAACGCCCAGTTCATAAACTATTTTCAGAACTTGGTGGCTTTAATAAAAAGAAAAAAAAAGGTGCAAAGATAGGTGTTTGTGGCTGTACAGCATCACATCTAGGTGAAGAGATTATTAAACGCGCTCCTTATGTAAACTTTGTTCTAGGTGCTAGAAATGTATCTAAAATAGCCGAAGTCTTGCATAAAGACAGAGCTGTTGAGATAGATATAAATTATGATGAGAGTGAGTTTGCATTTAAGGATTTTCGTTCATCTCCTTACAAGGCTTATATCAACATCTCTATTGGTTGTGATAAATCTTGTGCTTTTTGTATCGTTCCAAAAACAAGAGGTGAAGAGATATCTATCCCCGATGACCTTATCATAAATGAAGCCAAGAAAGTGGTAAACGAAGGTGTTAAAGAGATTTTTCTTTTAGGACAAAATGTAAACAACTATGGTCGCCGTTTTTCAGGAGACCATGAAAAAGTAAACTTTACAGAGCTTTTAAGAAGACTCTCTAAGATAGAAGATTTAGAGCGTATTCGTTTTACTTCTCCACACCCTTTTCACATGGATGATGAGTTCATAGAAGAGTTTGCAACAAATCCTAAAATCTGTAAATCCATGCATATGCCACTCCAAAGCGGAAGCACAAAGATACTTAAAAGTATGAATCGTGGTTACTCTAAAGAGTGGTTTATAAACCGTGTAGAAAAATTACGTCAAGAGTGTCCTGATGTGAATATTAGCACGGATATTATCGTTGCGTTTCCAGGTGAGAGTGATGAAGATTTTCAAGAGACGATGGATGTAGTTCGT
>JASFZD010000027.1:0-25263 GCA_045046645.1 Sulfurimonas sp.
GAGATGGAAATCCGTGAACTACTTGATTTATATGACTTCCCAGGTGACGATACTCCAATCACAGCTGGATCAGCTCTTAAAGCTCTTGAAGAAGCTAAATCTGGTACTCTTGGTGAGTGGTCAGCTAAAATTCAACAACTAATGAAAACAGTTGATGAGTATATTCCTGAACCTGTTCGTGAAACTGAGAAAGATTTCTTAATGCCTGTTGAAGATGTATTCTCAATCTCTGGTCGTGGTACAGTTGTTACTGGTCGTATAGAGCGTGGTACTATCAAGATTGGTGAAGAAGTTGAAATCGTTGGTATTAGAGATACTCAAACAACAACTGTAACTGGTGTTGAAATGTTTCGTAAAGAAATGGATCAAGGTGTTGCAGGTGATAACTGTGGTGTTCTAGTTCGTGGTATTGGTAAAGATGATGTTGAGCGTGGTCAAGTACTATGTAAGCCAGGGTCAATTACTCCACATACAACTTTCACTGCTGAAATTTATGTATTGAGTAAAGATGAAGGTGGACGTCATACTCCATTCTTTAACGGTTACCGTCCTCAGTTTTACGTTCGTACTACTGATGTTACAGGTGCAATCACTTTACCAGAAGGTACTGAGATGGTTATGCCAGGTGATAACGTAAGTATTACTGCTGAGTTA
Source organism: Sulfurimonas sp. (assembly GCA_045046645.1). Lineage (GTDB taxonomy): Bacteria > Campylobacterota > Campylobacteria > Campylobacterales > Sulfurimonadaceae > Sulfurimonas. Next base: position 655 of record JASFZD010000027.1, read on the forward strand.
ATTCATCCAATTGCTATGGAGCAAGGTACTAATTTCGCTATCCGTGAGGGTGGTAGAACTGTTGGTGCTGGTGTTGTAGCTGAGATTATTAAGTAATTCGCGAAAGCGATTTACTTAAATCTTTTAAAGGTTAATAAACATGAGAGAAGCAATTCACTTAGGTTGTGAGAAATGTACTAGACGTAATTATCACACAACTAAGAACAAAAAAATTCATACTGAAAAATTTTCAGTAAGAAAATATTGTAAATTCTGTAGAGAACATACAATGCACAAAGAGATGAAGCTGTAAGCTTCTCTCTTTTTTAGGCGCATAGCTCCAATGGTAGAGCACCGGATTCCAAATCCGGGTGTTGCGGGTTCGAGTCCCCCTGTGCCTGCCACTAACATTTATTTTTTATGAAGCCAATGGGCTTTATATATAATAAATGAACAAATATTTAGGAAAGTAATAATGGATTTAAGCAAACATATACATAATGCAAAATTAGAATTAAGTAAGGTTATTTTTCCTACAAAAGGTCAAGTAAAGCAGGCATACATAGCTGTTATAGTAGTTGTAACTGCAGTAGCTGCATTTTTAGCATTGGTTGACTTAATTATGTCATCAGTAATGTCAGCGATATTAGGTTAAGGAGTAAACATGGCACAACAATGGTACTCAATACAGACTTACGGCAGTGATAGATTAGTAAGAGATGCAATTTTCAATATGATTGAGGAAATGGGTCTTGAGGAATTTATTACTGAAGTTATTGTTCCTACTGAAGATGTTATTGAAATCAAAGATGGAAAAAAGAAAGTAACAGAGCGTTCATTATACTCAGGATATGTTTTTGCTAAGCTTGAACTAAACACTGAGATTCAACACTTAATTCAGTCTGTTCCAAAAGTGTCTGGTTTTATTGGTGAAGCAAATGTACCAACACCCTTAAGTGAGCATGATATTAATGTTATCTTAGATCGTGTAAATAATCGTGCTGCACCAAAACCAAAAGTATTTTTTGATGATGGTGAAACAGTTCGTATTATAGATGGACCATTTGCTAACTTTACAGGTACAGTTGATGAGTATGACTTAGAACACGGGACTTTAAAACTTAATGTTTCAATTTTTGGAAGAGCTACTCCTGTAGATATTTCATACTCTCAAGTCGAAAAAATAATTTAAATTCATAAAAAGGAAATAAAATGGCAAAAAAAGTCATGGATTATATCAAGCTACAAATAGAAGCTGGAAAAGCTAACCCAGCTCCACCAGTAGGACCAGCACTAGGACAACGTGGTGTTAATATTATGGAATTCTGTAAGTCTTTCAACGAAAAAACTAAAGATAAAATGGGATTTAAAGTTCCTGTTGTTATTACAGTTTATGCAGATAGAAGTTTCTCTTTTATCACTAAACAACCACCAGCATCTGCTCTTCTTATGAAAGCAGCTGGACTGAAAAAAGGTACGGATAATCCACTTAAAAATAAAGTTGGAAAACTTACTCGTGCACAACTTATGGAAGTTGTTAACCAAAAGATTGAAGACCTTAACACTGATGATGTTGAAATGGCTGCTAATACTTTAGCAGGTTCAGCTCGTTCAATGGGTATCGATATCGTAGACTAGTTTCTACATAAATCATCGACCACAATGATTTAAAATTGTGTGGCAGAATTAATATGGAGATTTGTTATGAGTAAAAGATATAAACAATTAGTAGAAAAAATTGATGCAAGTAAAGCTTATGGTGTAACTGAAGCTGCTGCAACTGTAAAAGGTTTAAAAAGCGCAAAATTTGATGAAACAGTTGAAATTGCGATGAATTTAAATGTAGATCCTCGTCACGCTGACCAAATGGTTCGTGGTGCAATTGTACTTCCTAATGGTACTGGTAAAACTGTTCGTGTTGCAGTATTTGCTAAGGGCGTTAAAGCTGATGAAGCTAAAGCTGCTGGTGCTGATATTGTTGGTACTGATGATTTAGTTGCTGATATTAAAGCTGGAATATTTAACTTTGATGTTGTTGTTGCTGCACCTGACTGTATGGGACTTGTTGGTCAAATCGGTCGTATTTTAGGGCCAAAAGGTCTTATGCCTAACCCTAAAACAGGAACAGTTACTCCAGATGTAGCTACTGCAGTTAAGAATGTTAAAGGTGGTCAAGTTGCGTTTAGAGTTGATAAAAAAGGTAATATTCATGCAGGTATTGGTAAAGCTTCTTTTGATGCAGATAAAATTGCTGAAAACTTACATGCTTTTCTTGTTGCTATCAACAAACAAAAACCAGCCTCTGCAAAAGGTCGTTATATCAAAAATGCTGCGCTTAGTTTAACTATGAGTCCAGCTGTTAAACTTGATTTAGTAGAACTAGCAGATATTAAATAAGAGTGCTAAAGCACCTCATAGGAAAAAACTAAATTTTTTCCTATGTTAAAACGCCCTTTAGGCGTTTGAAATCTTTAGTTTGAGATAGTTCTATCTTAAACTAAAGATTTTTATTTTAGAAATCTGAAATTATACTTGGACTAAAGATAGTTGGGGGTATCTACCGTGTTGGTAGTGAGCTTAATCGAGCCTTTCTCGCCCCTCTTGAAGTTATGTCTGGAAAGGAGAAATAAATGTTAAAATCAAAAAAAGTTGAAGTAATTGCGCAGTTAACTGCTGCATTTGCTGATACAACAGCGGTTGTTATATGTGACTACAAAGGTTTAACTGTAAGTGAACTTGAAATATTACGTAAATCAGCTCGCGCTAAAGATACAAGTGTTCAGGTTGTTAAAAATACTCTTGCTACTATCGCATTGAAAAATGCTGATATGTCAGGAATAGAAATTAAAGACACAAATATTTTTATTTGGTCTAATGATGTTATTAGTGCTGCTAAAGTAGCTGCTGAATTCGCTAAATCAAATGAAAAACTTGTTATTAAAGCTGGTTATTTAGATAAAGAACCTGCAGACTTAGCTAAAATCGAAGCGTTCGCTAAACTTCCTGGTCGTGAAGAACTTCTTGGTATGCTTGCTGCTACTTGGATGGCTCCAGTTGCGAACTTTACAATTGGACTTGAAGCTCTTAGAGCTAAAAAAGAAGAAGAGGCTGCTTAAGCAGTTCGACTTCGATTAAATAATAAAAATTAAAGGATTACACATGGCTGTAACTAAAGAAGATGTATTAGAATTTATCTCAGGACTTTCTGTATTAGAACTTTCTGAGCTTGTTAAAGAATTTGAAGAAAAATTTCAAGTTTCTGCACAACCTGTTGCTGTTGCTGGTGGAGCTGCTGTTGAAGCTGCTGCTGAAAAAACTGAATTTGATGTTGTACTTACTAATGTCGGTGCTAAGAAAATTGCTGTTATTAAAGCTGTTCGTGCTCTTACTGGTCTTGGACTAAAAGAAGCTAAAGATGCGTGTGAAGCATTACCATCTACAATCAAAGAGGGTGTAGATAAAGATGCTGCTGAAGAAGCTAAAGCTGCTTTAGAAGCTGCGGGTGCAACTGTAGAAGTTAAGTAAGACTTTTATACACACTTTTTAATTGAGAGCTTTTAAGCTCTCATTTTTGGGCGCTTTTGTGAAGAGAATTTACTCTCCTCACCAAAGTGCCCTTATGTCGTTTATAAGCACTATATAAATAAAGCTCTTTAAAGAGCCTCACATAATCATTCAAGGACGCTTGAATTGATACACTTACTTATCGAAGGTTAGCCTATGTTAAACACTTTATATTCCGGAAATCGTCTTCGTGTAGACTTTTCTAAAACTCCCCAAGCTATCGAAGTACCAAACTTATTACAACTACAACAAAGTTCTTATGATAAATTTTTAATGCTTAATGCTAAAGATAGATCAACAAGTGGCATTGAAAATGTTTTTCAATCTGTTTTTCCTATTCATGATACACAAAATAGACTTACTGTTGAGTATATCGGTAGTGAAGTAGCGAACCCAAAATATACGGTTCGTGAATGTATGGAAAGAGGTCTTACATATGCAGTAAGTCTTAGAATGAAAACACGTCTTGTTCTGTGGGACAGAGATGAAAATACTAAAGAAAAACTTGGTGTAAAAGATATTAAAGAGCAGAATATTTTTGTTCGTGATATCCCACTTATGACTGACAGAACTTCTTTTATCATTAATGGTGTTGAGCGTGTTGTTGTAAATCAACTTCACCGTTCACCTGGTGTCATTTTTAAAAAAGAAGTATCAACAACAGCTGGTAATAACTTAATCTATACAGGTCAAATTATTCCAGATCGTGGTTCATGGTTATACTTTGAGTATGATCCAAAAGATATTCTTTATATGAGAATTAACAAGCGCCGTAAGGTTCCTGTAACTATTATGTTCCGTGCTTTAGGTTACTCTAAACAAGATATTTTAAAACTGTTTTATCCTATTCAAACAATTAGTTTTGCAGATAATAAGTTTACTATGGATTTTAATCCAAGTGATTATGCTTCACGCATCTCGTATGATTTAGTAAATGCTGATGGAACACTACTCATAAACGCAGGAAAAAGACTTTCAGCGAAAAAAGGTCAAAAACTTTTAGATGATGGTGTAAAAACTGTTGAGTTCCCTTTAGAAGTATTACTTGATCGTTATTTAGCAGAGCCAATTATTGACCCAGAAACTGGTGAAGTTCTTTTTGATACTATGACTCATATTGATGAGACAAAATTAAAAAAACTTGCTGAACTTGGCGTAAATGAATTTAAAATTGCAAATGATTTAGCAGACGGTGTTGATAGTTCTATTATTAACGCATTTAATGCTGATACTGATTCACTCAAACTTTTAAAACAGACTGAAGAGATTGAAGATGAAAACGATTTATCAGCTATTCGTATCTATAAAGTTATGCGTCCTGGTGAACCAGTAACAAAAGAAGCAGCAAAAATATTTGTTAATCAACTCTTTTTTGATCCTGAGAGATATGACCTTACTAAAGTTGGTCGTATGAAAATGAATCATAAACTTGATTTAAATATCCCAGAGTATGTAACAGTGCTTACTCATGAAGATATTATTGAATCAGTAAAATATGTAATCAAAGTTAAGAATGGTTTAGGACATATTGATGATAGAGATCACCTTGGTAATCGTCGTATTCGTTCAATTGGTGAACTTTTAGGAAATGAGTTGCATAATGGTCTAATCAAAATGCAAAAAGCAATTCGTGATAAATTATCTACCATGAGTGGACCAATGGCTGAGTTAATGCCACACGATTTAATCAACTCGAAAATGATTACTTCAACTATCATGGAATTTTTCTCTGGTGGACAACTTTCTCAGTTTATGGATCAAACAAATCCACTTTCTGAAGTTACGCATAAGCGTAGGCTTTCTGCTCTAGGTGAGGGTGGTCTTGTTAAAGAGAGAGCCGGTTTTGAAGTGCGTGATGTTCACCCAACTCACTACGGTCGTATCTGTCCAATTGAGACTCCAGAGGGTCAAAATATTGGTCTTATCAATACACTTGCAACTTACTCAAAAGTAAATGAGCATGGTTTTATTGAGGCACCATATAGAGTTATGAAAGATGGTAAAGTTACTTCTGAAGTTATTTATCTTACGGCTACTCAAGAAGAGGGCGTTAAGATTGCTGCTGCTTCAAATAAAGTTGACAATGATGGAAATTATATAGATGATTTGATTTCTGTGAGACAAGATGGAGAGATTATCCTTCGTCCTTCTACTGATTGTGCATATGCTGACTTGTCTTCTCATATGGTTGTTGGTGTTGCTGCATCACTTATTCCATTTCTTGAACACGATGATGCCAACCGTGCACTTATGGGATCAAACATGCAACGACAAGCTGTTCCTCTTATGAAAGTAAATGCTCCTATGGTTGGAACTGGTGTTGAAAAACTTGTTGCTCGTGATGCTTGGGAGTGTGTAAAAGCTAAGCGTTCTGGAACGATTGAAAAAGTGGATGGTAAACACATCTATGTAATGGGTGAAGATGATGGAGAAATCTACATTGACTATTATCCATTACAAAAAAACCTTAGAACAAATCAAAATACTTCGTTTACTCAAAAACCAAGTGTAAAAGTTGGAGAAAAAGTAGCAAAAGGACAAATCATTGCTGATGGTCCAAATATGGATCAAGGTGAATTAGCGCTTGGTGTGAATGCAATGGTCGCATTTATGCCATGGAATGGTTATAACTATGAAGATGCTATTGTTATCTCTGAGCGTTTAATCAGAAAAGATGCATTTACATCTGTTCACGTATATGAAAAAGAGATAGAAGCTCGTGAACTTAAACATGGTGTTGAAGAGATTACTCGCGATATACCAAATGTAAGAGATGATGAGCTTTCTCACCTTGATGAGTCTGGGATTGTTAAGCTCGGTACTACTGTTAGTGGTGGTATGATTTTAGTTGGTAAAGTTTCTCCAAAAGGGGAAGTGAAACCAACTCCAGAAGAGCGTTTACTTCGTGCTATTTTTGGTGAAAAAGCTGGTCATGTTGTCAATAAATCACTTTACTGCCCACCATCTATGGAAGGTGTAATCGTTGATATCAAAATCTTTACGAAAAAAGGTTATGACAAAGATCCTCGTGCACTTGAGCTTGAAAAAGAAGAAAGAGATTATTTAGAGCGTGAGCACTATGACCGTCTAATCATGATTGACAAAGAAGAGATGTTAAGAGTGACTAAACTTCTTACTCGTGAGCCTCTTTTATCAGATATTAAAGTTGGAGAGACTGAGTATAAAGCTGGTGATACTATCAACGGTGAAGATTTAGTTGAAGTGAATCGTTTTGCAATGAACGCTATTGTTAAATCATTTAGTGAAGAGATCCAAAATGAGTATAACAAAACTAAAAACTATTTTCAAAAAGAGAAGCGTGTATTTAGAGATGAACATGAAGAAAAACTTACTATCTTAGAAAAAGATGACATTCTTCCAAATGGTGTTGTGAAGTATGTTAAAATTTATATAGCTACAAAGCGTCAACTAAAAGTTGGTGATAAAATGGCTGGTCGTCACGGAAATAAGGGTATTGTTTCTATTATTGTTCCTGAAGTAGATATGCCTTACATGGAAGATGGTCGTTCAGTAGATGTATGTCTTAACCCGCTAGGTGTACCTTCTCGTATGAACATTGGTCAAGTTTTAGAGATGCATCTTGGTATGGCTGGGCGTGAGCTTGGTAACCAGATTCAAGAGCAATTTGATACAAAACAAAAAGACTTTATTGACAACTTAAGAGCTAAGATGATATCTATTGCTGATGTTGCAGGTCTTATGAATGCAGTTGAAGTAATCGGCGAGATGAGTGATGAAAAATTCTTAATTTATGCAAGAGATTGGGCAAAAGGTGGTGTTAGATTTGCTACTCCAATTTTTGAAGGTGTAAACGCAGCAGAATTTGAAAAACTTTATGAACTTGCGAAGATGGATAGTGATGGGAAAACAGTAGTATATAATGGTAAAACAGGTGAGCGTATTAAAGAGCGTGTAAATGTTGGATATATGTATATTCTTAAACTACACCACTTGGTTGATGAAAAAATTCATGCTCGTTCAACTGGACCATACTCTCTTGTTACCCAACAACCAGTTGGTGGTAAAGCACTCTTTGGTGGTCAGAGATTTGGAGAGATGGAAGTTTGGGCTCTTGAAGCTTATGGAGCTTCTGCAGTTCTAAAAGAGATGTTGACAATCAAATCAGATGATGTTGAAGGTCGTGTTCGTGCGTATAAAGCTATCACAAAAGGTGAGCTTATACCTGCATCAGGTATTCCTGAAACACTATTTGTATTAACAAAAGAGCTACAAGCACTTGCTCTTGATGTAGAGATTATGGACGAGGTGGAAGAAGATGAGTAAATTAGTAGCAGTAGAAGTAACAGAAGAGCATAGACCAAAAGATATAAAACAACTGCAATTTCGCCTTGCATCACCTGAGAAGGTAATGTCATGGAGTCATGGTGAAGTTAAAAAACCTGAAACTATTAACTACCGTACACTCAAGCCTGAGCGTGATGGTCTGTTCTGTGCAAAGATTTTTGGTCCAGTTCGTGACTATGAGTGTCTTTGTGGTAAATACAAAAAGATGCGTTACAAGGGTGTAGTATGTGAAAAATGTGGAGTTGAAGTAACATCTACAAAAGTTCGTCGTAACCGTATGGGTCACATCGAACTTGTAACTCCTGTTGCACATATTTGGTATGTTAGTTCATTGCCTTCTCGTATCGGTACTCTTTTAGGTATCAAGATGAAAGATTTAGAGCGTGTACTTTATTATGAAGCATACATAGTTGAATCAGGTGGAGAAGCATATTATGATGCAGAAGCTAAAACACCAGTTCTGCAGTATGATGTTTTAAATGAAGAACAATACAGAACATTAGTACAAAGATTTGATGCATTAGGCTTTAAAGCTCGTATGGGTGGTGAAGTTATTCGTGATTTACTTGATTCTATTGATTTAGTTGATCTTTTTACGATGTTAAAAGAAGCTCTCGGCGAAACAAAATCTGAAGCAAAGAAAAAAACTATTAACAAGCGTCTTAAAGTTATTGAGTCATTTTTAAATAGTGGAAACAATCCTGCTTGGATGATGTTAACAGTATTGCCGGTTCTTCCACCAGATTTAAGACCACTTGTATCATTAGATGGTGGTAAGTTTGCTGTTTCTGATGTAAATGACTTATATCGTCGTGTAATTAACCGTAACCAAAGACTGAAGCGTTTAGTTGAGCTTGAAGCTCCTGAGATTATTGTTAGAAATGAGAAGCGAATGCTTCAAGAGTCTGTTGATGCACTATTTGATAATGGTCGTCGTGCAAACGCAGTAAAAGGTGCTAACAAGCGTCCACTTAAATCATTAAGTGAGATTATTAAAGGTAAACAGGGGCGTTTCCGTCAAAACTTACTTGGTAAGCGTGTTGACTTCTCAGGTCGTTCTGTAATTGTTGTTGGACCATCTTTAAAAATGGATGAGTGTGGGTTACCTAAAAAAATGGCATTAGAGCTATTTAAGCCACATTTAATTGCAAAACTAGAAGATAAAGGTTATGCAACTACAGTTAAAGCCGCTAAAAAGATGATTGAAGAAAAAGCAAACGAAGTTTGGGAATGTCTTGCTGAGATTGTTGATGGTTATCCAATAATGCTTAACCGTGCGCCAACACTGCATAAGCTCTCTATTCAAGCATTTCACCCTAAACTTATTGATGGTAAAGCTATTCAATTGCACCCATTAGTTTGTGCTGCGTTTAATGCCGATTTCGATGGGGATCAAATGGCTGTTCACGTACCTTTGTCTTCAGCTGCTATTGCTGAATGTAAAGTACTTATGCTTGCATCTATGAATATTTTACTTCCTGCGTCAGGTAAGGCAATTGCTACACCTTCACAGGATATGGTTCTTGGAATCTATTATATTACTTTAGAAAAAAATGGTGTAAAAGGTTCAAACAAACTTTTTGCCAATGTTGATGAAATCCGTATTGCTTTAGAGCATGATGCACTTGATATTCACGCAAAAGTAAGAACCCGTGTTGATGGTCGCATTATTCATACAACAGCAGGAAGACTACTTTTAAAAGCAATTCTACCTGATTTTGTTCCAGTTGAACTTTGGAATAGAGTTATGAAGAAAAAATATATCAATGAAATTGTTGATTATGTGCAAAAATATGGTGGTATTGGTATTACAGCAGGTTTCCTTGACCGTCTTAAAGATTTAGGTTTCAAACATGCAACGGAAGCAGGTGTTTCTATCTCTGCTGATGATATTCGTGTTCCTGATATGAAACCTGCAAAAATCGCTGAGTCTAAAGCGCGCGTTATTGAGATTCAAAAACAGTTCGAAGCAGGTCTTTTAACTGAACAAGAAAGATACAATAAAATTATTGATGTTTGGACAGATACAAATAATACGCTTGCATCTGAAATGATGAGATTAGTGCAGACAGATAAAGATGGATTTAACTCTATTCACATGATGGCTGATTCTGGTGCTCGTGGTTCTGCCGCACAGATTCGTCAGCTTGCTGGTATGCGTGGTCTTATGGCTAAACCATCTGGTGATATTATTGAGACTCCGATTATCTCTAACTTTAAAGAGGGTCTAAACGTAATTGAGTACTTTATTTCAACTCACGGTGCTCGTAAAGGTCTTGCGGATACTGCACTTAAAACAGCAAATGCGGGTTACCTTACTCGTAAGCTTGTTGATGTTGCTCAAAATGTTAAGATTGTTGAGCATGATTGTCATACTCATGAGGGTATAGATATTTCAGACATTCAAGATCAAAATACACTGATAGAGTCTTTAGAAGATAGACTTAATGGTCGTGTTTTAGCTGATGATGTAATTGATCCTATTTCTAATGAAATCTTGTTTGCTGAGGGAACTCTGTTAGATGAAACAAGTGCTAAAGTTATCTCTGATGCAGGTATTAAAACAGCACGCATTAGAACACCGACAACATGTAAAAGTGAAGATGGTGTTTGTGCATTATGTTATGGTGTTAATCTTGCAACTGGACATATTGTTCGGACTGGTGAAGCTATCGGAATTGTTGCAGCTCAATCAATCGGTGAGCCAGGAACACAACTTACACTTCGTACTTTCCATGTGGGGGGAACTGCAAGTTCTACAGCACAAGAGAGACAAGTTATAGCTGAAAAAGAAGGTTTCATCCGTTATTACAACTTAAAAACTTATGCTTCTAAAGAGGGTAAAAATATTGTAGCTAATAGAAGAAATGCAGCAATTTTACTTGTTGAACCTAAAATTAAAGCACCTTTTGCTGGTAAGTTAGATATTCAAACAGTTCATGATGAAGTGATAGTTTCTTTAACTGGTAAAAATGAGACAGTGCGCTATTCTCTTCGTAAAATTGAAATTGCTAAGCCAAATGAGCTTGCAGGTGTAAGTGGACAGATTGAAGGGAAGTATTATTTCCCTCATGAACAAGGTTCAAATATCACTGCTGAGGATTCTATTGTAGAAAGTATTAAAGATGCATGGAATGTACCAGGTCGTATTCCATATGCTTCAGAATTACTTGTTGCAGATGGTGCCCCAGTTACGAAAAAGATACTTGCTAAAGAAGAAGGAACCGTGAAGTATTTCTTACTAAAGGGTGATTATCTTGAGAGAATTGAAGGCTTAACTTCAGGGTATGAAGTAACCGAGAAAGGTCTCTTTGCAACAGTTGTTGATAGTAATAATCGTGAAGCAATCCGTCACTATATCGCTCGTGGTTCAGTACTTGTTACAGATGATGATGAAAAGGTAGATGCTACGACATTAATCGCAAAACCATCAAATGATGAGTCTGTAGTGATTGCAGAGTGGGATCCTTACTCTAACCCTATTATTTCTGAAGCAAATGGTGTTGTAAGTTATGAAGATATTATTATTGGAACAACTGCAAGTGAACAAGTTGATGAATTAACGGGTAAATCTCGTCTTATGATTAATGATCATATCTCTTCGGAATATAAACCAACTGTTGTTTTAGCAACTGAAGATGGGGAACTATTAAGATATTCAATTGAGCCTAAATCATCAGTTTATATTCCTGATGGTGCTACAGTTGAGATTGCTGATATTATTGCAAAAACTCCAAAAGCACTTCAAAAATCATCAGATATCACTGGTGGTCTTCCTCGTGTTTCCGAACTTTTTGAAGGTCGTCGTCCAAAAGCCACTGCACTTATATCTGAGATAGATGGTACAGTTAGTTTTGGTAAAATGCTTCGTGGTAAGATTAGAGTTGTAGTTTCAAACAATGAAAATGGTCTTGTTAAAGAATACTTTGTTGATAAATCACATGAACCAGTTGTAAGTGTAGGTGACTTTGTGCATGCAGGTGAGCGTTTAACAACTGGTATTCTTTCTTCACATGAATTACTTCGAATTATGGGTGTTAAAGCACTTTATAACTATCTAGTATCTGAAGTACAACAAGTTTATCGTTCTCAAGGTGTTAATATTGCTGATAAGCATATTGAAGTAATCTTTACTCAAATGTTAAGACAGATAAAGATTGTTAGATCTGGAGATACTAAATTTATTGAAGGTGATTTGATTTCTAAAGCTAAATTTGCTGCAGAAAATGAAAAGATAATGCGTCTTGGTGGTCGTCCAGCGATTGCTGAGCCATTCCTTGTTGGTATTACAAGAGCTGCTGTTTCTGCTGATAGTATTATTTCAGCTGCATCGTTCCAAGATACAACAAAAGTATTAACTGAAGCTGCTGTAAGTGCTAAAGTTGATGATCTTGAAAACTTAAAAGAAAATGTAATTATTGGTCGTACTATTCCTGTTGGAACTGGTATATACAAAGATCAAGCAATTGTGTTTGAATCCCAAGAAGATTAATCTTCTTTATATATAGATATGAGTCTTTACTCATATCTATTTCCCACTTCTTCAATTTTTTATTAAAATAGACTTAAAATAAGCCAACTTTAATCAATTTTTCTGTATTATCTCGTGTCTATAATTCTATATATTACACTCCATTATCTCAAAAACTTTGTTTTTGTAGCTTTAGGGGGTTGTAGGGACTTCAGTCCCTGCCGTTATGATGGGCTTCTGCTCATTATAGTGAAATTAATAGTGTTAAATTCTACTGGAAAAATTAAGTAAAAAGGAATTGTATGCCTACAATCAATCAACTGATTCGTAATGAGCGTAAACGCGTGATTAAGAAATCAAAATCACCAGCTCTTGTTTCATGTCCACAGCGTCGTGGCGTTTGTACTCGTGTTTATACGACTACGCCAAAAAAACCTAACTCGGCTTTAAGAAAAGTTGCAAAAGTTAGATTAACATCTGGTTTTGAAGTTATTTCATATATCGGTGGAGAGGGTCATAACCTTCAAGAACACTCAATCGTTCTCGTTCGTGGTGGTCGTATTAAAGATTTACCTGGTGTTAAATACCATATCGTTCGTGGTGCTCTTGATACTGCTGGTGTTGCAAACAGAACTGTTGCTCGCTCTAAATACGGAACTAAGAAACCTAAAAAATAATCCTTTTTAAAGGTAATTACACAAATTTGTTTTAACAAATTTGATGTCGGCATTTAGTGCCAGAATAAATTCAATAGCTACAGGATAAATTTTAAGTAATTTATTTTGAGTAAATTTGAAAAAATTGAAGAATAAGGAAAATTCAAATGAGAAGAAGAAAAGCTCCCGTTCGTGAAATTATGCCAGATCCAGTTTATGGAAGCAAAGTTTTAACGAAATTTATAAACAAGATAATGTTAGATGGTAAAAAATCTATAGCTGAAAAAATCATTTACAGTGCAATGGATATCATTAGCTCTCGTGGTGAAAAATCAGGAATAGATACATTTAATGAAGCTATTGAAAATATTAAACCAATTATAGAAGTAAAAAGTCGCCGTGTTGGTGGTGCTACTTATCAAGTTCCAGTAGAAGTACGCCCGGTACGTCAACTTTCATTATCAATCAGATGGTTGATAGATTCATCTCGTAAGAGAAATGAGAGAACAATGGCTGAGAGATTAGCTAACGAGTTAATGGATGCATCATCTGATAAAGGTAACGCATTTAAGAAAAAAGAAGATACTTATAAAATGGCAGAAGCAAATAAAGCATTTGCTCATTATCGCTGGTAATCAACTTTTAAACAATGTTAAGAGAATTTATTCTCTTAACAACATAATATTGACACCTCTTTTATAAGCAAAGATAGATTTATTTATAAAAGAGGTTATCTCTCAACTAATTTAACAAGGTACTAACTATGGCAAGAAGTCACAAACTTAATGATGTAAGAAATATCGGTATTGCTGCGCATATCGATGCAGGTAAAACTACAGCAACAGAAAGAATTTTATTTTATACTGGTGTTGAGCATAAAATAGGTGAAGTACATGATGGTGCTGCAACTATGGACTGGATGGAACAAGAACAAGAACGTGGTATCACTATTACTTCTGCTGCTACTACTTGTGAGTGGGAAGGTAAGCAAATAAATATTATCGATACTCCGGGACACGTTGATTTTACTATTGAAGTTGAGCGTTCTATGCGTGTTCTTGATGGTGCTGTTTCAGTGTTTTGTGCTGTTGGTGGTGTTCAGCCTCAATCAGAAACAGTTTGGAGACAAAGAAACCGTTACAAAGTTCCATCTGTCGTTTTTGTTAACAAGATGGATAGAACTGGTGCAGACTTTTACGAAGTTGAGCGTCAAATCCGTGATAGACTAAAAGGTAATCCAGTTCCTATTCAGTTACCAATTGGTGCTGAAGCAGAGTTTGATGGTGTTATTGACCTTGTTCAAATGAAAGCTATTGTTTGGGATAAAGATGCAGCGATGGGTTCTAACTACCATGTTGAAGAAATCCCTGCCTCTTTACAAGATAAAGCTGATGAGTATAGAGAAAAACTACTTGAGTCTATCTCAGAAGTTGATGGAAACGATGAGTTTGCTGAAAAATTCTTAGATGGTGAAGAGATTACTAATGAAGAGATTGCAGCGGCAATCAAACAAGCTACACTAGGTATGTCAATCGTTCCTATGACTTGTGGTACAGCATTTAAAAACAAAGGTATTCAAACTTTACTTGATGCAGTTATTGCTTACTTACCTTCACCAGTAGAATCAGCTCCAATCATGGGTACATTGATGGATGATGAAGAAGTTGAAGTAGAAGTTCCTTCAACTGATGATGGTGACTTTGCTGCACTTGCGTTTAAAATCATGACTGATCCATTTGTTGGTGTATTAACTTTTATCCGTGTTTACCGTGGTTCATTAGAAGCAGGTTCATTTGTTCATAACTCTACTAAAGATAAAAAAGAGAGAATAGGGCGTATCGTTAAAATGCATGCGGTTAAACGAGAAGAAATAAAAGAAATTTATGCTGGAGAAATCGGTGCAGTTGTTGGTCTTAAGTCAACTACTACAGGTGATACTTTATGTACCGGTAAGGATAAGGTTGTTTTAGAGAGAATGGATTTTCCAGAACCAGTTATCTCTGTTGCAGTTGAGCCAAAAACTAAAGCTGACCAAGAAAAAATGGGTATCGCTTTAAGTAAACTTGCTGCTGAAGATCCATCTTTTAGAGTGAACACTGATGAAGAGACTGGACAGACTATTATTTCAGGAATGGGTGAACTTCACCTTGAGATTCTTGTTGATAGAATGAAAAGAGAATTCTCTGTTGAAGCTGAAGTTGGTGCTCCTCAGGTTTCTTACCGTGAGTCTATTAAAGAGACTGTAAATCAAGAGTACAAATATGCTAAACAATCAGGTGGTCGTGGTCAATTTGGTCATGTTTACCTTACTGTTAAACCAGGTGAAAAAGATACTGGATTTGTATTTACAAATGCTATCAAAGGTGGGTCAATTCCTAAAGAATTTATCCCAGCTGTAAAAAAAGGTTGTGAAGAATCTATGTCAAATGGTGTTCTCGCTGGTTATCCAATGGAAGACATTGATGTTACTCTTTATGATGGTTCTTACCATGATGTGGATTCAAATGAGATGGCATTTAAACTTGCTGCTTCAATGGGATTTAAAGAAGCTTGTCGTAAAGCAAAACCTGCTATCTTAGAGCCAATGATGAAAGTTGAAGTTGAGACTCCTGAAGTAAACATGGGTGATGTTATCGGTGACCTTAACCGTCGTCGTGGACAAGTAAATGCAATGGGTGACCGTGCAGGTAGTAAAATTGTTGATGCATTTGTACCATTATCTGAGATGTTTGGTTACTCAACTGACCTCCGTTCAGCTACTCAAGGTCGTGCTACATACTCTATGGAGTTTGATCACTATGCTGAAGTTCCAAGAAATGTATCTGAAGAGATTCAGAAAAAGCGTAACGGTTAATCAACACTTTGATACTCCCACATTTGTGGAAGTATCACTCTCTTTAATATTATAAACCTCTAATATGATATAATGCCATATTAATTAATAGGTATTCTTATGAAAAAAATAATAATCACACTTTTTTGTACTACTTTTTTGCTTGCAGATAATCCAACAGTTTACTCAGCTTTGGGGGATGTTATCTATAATAATGCAGATAATATAAACAATCTAAAAACTATAAATCAATACAATACTGAAATAAGTAAAATAGATAAATATGTAAGCACTGTTGATAAAACAAAAAAAGATGGCTTCTCAATACAAAGAGGAGAAAAAAAGATAGATAAGATGGACTATCTTAACCACTTACGAGAACTCTCAATTACAAATGATTACTTTGTAAGAAGTGCTAAAAATAACTTTAAACATTCTCTTTCTAAAGAAGATAGTGTACTATTTTCTAAGATAATAAACTCTGGATTAGTTGATACACAGAAGTATAAAGAAAAAATTATTAATTACTATTTCGCGCATGCAGAAGATATTAATGCCTCTGGTATAGTTCAATCATATTTGGATGAAGATAAAGAATTGAGAGTTAGAAAAGAGACCCAAATAAAACTTTATCAGAGTAAAAAAATGAGAGAAGCAGCTAAAATTAAAAGAATTAGAAGAAATGATAAAGAAAAACAAGCATCTCTAGAAAAAAAACTTGAGGATGAAGTAAAAGCAAAAAAAATAGAAATTCGTCAAGAACAAAAAAGTGAGTTGTTTAACCCCAAATAAACTCTTCATATTCACTTGGTCTTCCTTGAAGGGTAACATAAGGTTTATAATCTGCCTTGTAAGATAAAGATGGGCACTCTTCTACATAATACCCTAAATATATCCATTTTTTACGAGCCTTAAGAGCATACTGTATCTGTTTATAAAGAGATAGTTTACCTAATGAATAGGCACTATAGTCTGGGTCATAGTAGAAATAGATAGATGATATGCCATCCTCTAAGATGTCAATTAAATCAACACCTATCAATTTGTTCTCATCAAAATAAAGCACCTCATGACCAAAGTTAGCATGTCCACTTACAAATGATTGGTAGTAGTGTTCAGGTGTAGTTTCATGATAATCCCACTCTTTTTTATCTTTCATATGAAGATGATATTTTTTAAAGAGATTTAAATGCTCTTGAGTGAGCGTTGGTTTTTGTAGGTAACTTTTTATATGTGTCGCTTTTTTTAGAACTCTTTTTGCTGATTTTGTAAATGTAAAATTTTGAGCATCAATTTTAATACTTTGGCACTCTTGACAATCATTACAGATAGGGCGAAAGTACATTTTCCCAAATCTTCGAAACCCTCGTTCAATCAAATCTTGACAATCTTGTGCAGAACAATTTTCTACCATTTTGTAATGTGTTGATTGTGTATTACCTTTTATATATGAGCATTTGTCATTTAAGGAAAATTCTTTAAGTAGATTCATATTTATGCCCTATTCATAGCTATAAGCACACCTTCTATCATTTTATCAATATCCCCATCTAATATACCAGATACATTAGAATAAGCCTCATTGCTTCGCGTATCTTTAACTTGTTGGTAGGGCTGCATAACATAAGAACGAATCTGATGTCCCCATCCTATCTCACTTTTGGCTATACCTGCTTCTTTGGCCTTTTGTTCTTCTAGTTCAAGTTCGTATAAACGCGACTTTAACATTTTCATAGCGGTAGCTTTATTTTTATGCTGACTTCTATCGTTTTGACACTGCACTACAACACCTGTTTTGATGTGAGTAAGCCTGATGGCAGATTCAGTTTTATTTACATGCTGTCCACCTGCACCACTTGAGCGGTAAGTATCGATTCTAATATCTTTATCTTCTATAACGATGTTAATATCATCATCTATCTCAGGTGAAACCATTACGGAGCTAAAAGAGGTATGGCGTTTTGCATTGGAATCAAAAGGGCTGATACGAACAAGTCGATGAATACCATTTTCTACTTTGAGGTAACCGTAAGCATTTTCACCTTTGATTAAGATAGAAACATCTTTGATGCCAGCTTCTTCACCATTTTGATAATCAAGGACTTCTACACTAAAACCTCTTTTTCCTGCCCAGTTTTTGTACATGCGTAGAAGCATCTCAGCCCAGTCTTGACTCTCAGTCCCTCCAGCACCTGGATGAATAGAGAGTATGGCATTA
The DNA here is from genome assembly GCA_045046645.1 of Sulfurimonas sp. Lineage (GTDB taxonomy): Bacteria > Campylobacterota > Campylobacteria > Campylobacterales > Sulfurimonadaceae > Sulfurimonas. The sequence continues at coordinate 18,702 of JASFZD010000027.1, forward strand.
TTAGCATCACTCTGTCCACTGAGAAGTACTTCTATCTCCATGCTTCTTATCTGATCTTCTAAGCTTGTAGCATCATCATAAAGTGTGTTAATAGACTCTTCGTCTTCTTCTTCCCTTGCCATCGCATAAAGTTCAACAGCATCATCAACTGCGATACGAGCAATGTTAAATTTATCAAGTTTTCTTTGAAGTTGTGTTTTTTCTTTTTGAATTTTCGCTGCATTATCGGCATCATTCCAAAAGGATTGCTCATTTTCTAGCTCTTTTATCTCATCAAGTCTAGTTTGTATCTTTGTAGGCTCAACAACACCTGCGATATTGTCTATTTTTATTTTGACATTTTTTAGTAGTTCTGTGTACTCATAGTTATCCATAAATCAAGTCCAATGTAGTATAATTGCGATTATATTATATTGGGACTTAAAATGAAGATTATTTCTAATCCTTTAGAGTTAAAGAGTTATTTAAAAAACAATCATAAAAGTATAGGATTTGTTCCTACTATGGGTGCTCTTCATGAGGGGCATATCTCACTTATAAAAAGAGCTAAGGCTGAGAATGAGATGGTTGTTGTATCTATTTTCGTGAACCCTACACAGTTTTTAAAAGGTGAAGATTTAGATAAATACCCTTCTCGTGATGAAGCAGATAAAAAGATATGCTCTTTAAGTGGTGTTGATATACTTTTTTTTCCAAACGCAGGAGAGATATACACAGAAGATGAAGTGAGTTTGCAAGCTCCAAAGATAAGAGGATATGTTTTAGAAGGAACCACAAGAGCAGGGCATTTTTCTGGGGTTTTAACAGTTGTTATGAAACTCTTAAATATTGTAAATCCAACAAGAGCATATTTTGGTAAAAAGGATGCACAACAACTTAATCTTATAAGCCTAATGGTCAAACAGCTTTTTATGTCTGTCGAGATAATTCCAGTTGATACAGTTAGAGAGAGTGATGGACTAGCACTTAGTAGTCGTAATGTTTATCTTAACAAAAAAGAGAGACAAGAGGCTTTAAAAATCTCAGCATCCTTACATATAGCGTCTATTATGATAGGAAAAAATATTTTAGATGTCGTGAAGATAAAAGAAAAAATGAATGAAGTTTTAAAGCCTCTTGAAGTGAGTTATGTTGAGATACTCAATCGTGATTTTGTAATCATAGAAAAGGTAGAAATTGGAAATAGTGTTATTTTAGTGGAGGCTCTTGTGGGGAGCACTCGTTTGCTTGACAATGTTTGGCTGTAGATACCCATCTTCTATCATAATATCAACAGCTTGTTTAAAAACAGGGACAGAAGTTGATGAAGCAAAGTGACTTTTTAATGGTTTTATAACAACAACACCTATACTGTATTTGTGCTCATTATCATTTGCAAAGCCCATAAATGCAGTGTTATATTTATGAACATATTTACCTTTTTCAACAATATGTGCTGTTCCTGTTTTCCCACCTATCTCCAAACCAGAAGTAATTGCCTTTTTCCCTGTTCCTTTGTTTACTGTTTTGATAAGAATTTTCTTCATTCTCGCAGCAGTTGCACTCTGGATAGCTTGAACTTGGTCTTCATAAAGTGTTGGTCTTTCTGTGCCAAACTCATCGATAAAACTTTTGACAATTTTTGGATATACCATACTTCCGTTATTGTTAAAAGCGCTATAAGCACGAAGCACTTGCATAAGATTTGCTTTCATTCCGTAACCATAAGAGGCAGTAGCTTTGTAAATTTCATTTTCCAGTCTTTTAGGAGATGGAATAGAACCTATTTTCTCATAAATCATATCGGGCGTTGATTTTTGAGAAAGACCAAATCTTAAAAGTCCATTATGAAATTCATATCCAGAGAGTTTTTGAGCAAGTTGTGCTATACCAACATTAGATGAGTAAACAATAACATCTTCCGCGCTTAGCCAAGAAAACCTATGCTCATCAGTGATTACTTTACGCCCTATCTTAAAGCGTCCATTGTGTCCATTGACTAAATCATAGGGATTTACAAGATGTTTTTCTAAGAGTATTGAAAAGGTGATTGGTTTTATAACACTCCCTGGCTCAAAACTGTACTCAATCATACCACTTCTTAGCGATGGATAGTCGCTGCGTTTGATGTGTTTTGGTAAAAATCTGTTTGAGCTTGCCATAGTAAGAATATCACCACTTTTAGAGTTCATGATCACAATCATAATCTGTTTTGCATCAAGCTTTTTCTTCATCTCATCGAGCATTTTTTCTATTCGAATTTGTAGTGCAACGGGGATAGTCAGCTTGATATCAAGACCATTTATTTTTGCTTTTGTAAAACTATCTTTGTTTAAAATAATATAACTGTTCACATCACGCTTACCACGACTATAACCATCTTGTCTAGGAGAGAGTTCCCCATCAAACTTTTTTTCTAAACCTTTAATACCTCGTATATATGTATACCCATCTTCTTCTATCTTATGAGGATAACCAAGAATAGGGGTTAAAAGATTACCATAGGGGTATTCCCGACTTTCCCCACTCTCTATAATACTCAGCCCATGTATAGACCTATATCCTGTTTTTGGATTTTTAAGCTCCATAAAAACTTTAAAGCGTCGTAATTCTCGCGATAATTTTTTAAGATATTGAGCTTGAATGGGAGGGACATTGTAGCTTAGCACTACAACACCTTTTCTTTTTTTGAGTCTTTTTCTTATATTTTTTACTTTTATACCAGAATAGATATGAAAAAGTTGGATAAAAAGTTCTTTTTTTTGAGGGTCTATATAGCGGGTGTTTACCACTGCCTTATATAGCTTTTTTGTAGTAGCTAGATGAAAACCATCTGCACTAATAATACTTCCTCTACCAGCACGAGTTCCTTCTTTGGCATAGAGTGATGGGGTGCGACGAGGTTTGAGTGCATTTAAAAGCATTACACTTAAAAATATACTAAAAGCAAGACCTATAAGAACATATAGAAGGAGTATTTTTTTACTCTTGGAACGATTTATAATTGAGTTCTACCCAACTCTTTATAAGCGTTAAGAGCCTTATTTCTTATTTCTAACATGAGTTTCATGCTTGTTTCTGCTTTGCCAATCGCAAGAGCTGCTTGGTGTAAGTCTTTTACTTGACCTGTTGCGATATCCGCAACAGCCTGCGTTTTGTCCTCTTGAAGTGCATTTGTTTCGTTGATAGCAGATTTAAGTTGCTCTGCAAACGCAGCTCCACCAGTGCTAGGGGTTTCTACTTTACTTTTTTGTTTTAATAAGTCGGCAGTAGATACATTTGTTAAACTATTGATATTACTCATCTATACTCTCCCCCTCTCTTATTGTAGTAGCGAAATTGAACTATTCGCCATATCTTTTGCACTTTGAAACGCAGCAACATTCGCTTGGTAAGAGCGAGTAGCTTCTACCAAATCGGCCATTTCTATTACAGGATTAATATTTGGATAAGCCACATAACCTTTTGCATCTGCATCAGGATGGTTTGGCTCATACCTCATTTTTGGCTCCGTATCATCTCGTGATATCTTATCAACTATAACACTCATTATAGCAGGATTAACTGTTTTTCCAAAATTACCTTCATTTAAAGGGTCTTCATATTTGGTACTATTACTCATCGCATTTAGTGCTTGGTTATACTTGTCATTAAAATTAATAGCACGAAAAACTACTTGTTTACGACGGTAAGGACCACCTTCTTCTGTTCTAGTTGTTTGTGCGTTTGCGATATTACTTGATATTGTATTGACACGCACTCTTTGTGCAGATAAACCGTATCCTGAAATGTCAAAACTATTTAAAAAATTACTCATTATTTATTCCTAGTTTACTTTTTGTGATGCTTCTATAACACTTCTAAATATAGCACCATCTTTTTTCTTCGCCATAATGAGTGCATTAAACATGATGGAATTTTTACTCATCTCTGTTGTTTCTACATCAATATCCACGCTATTTCCATCATTACGAGCCATATGACCATCTCTAAAATAAGTAGTTGGTTTGTAAGCATTTGTTTCATGTTTAGGAGTCAAGTGTTTGGAGTTTGTTTGTGCCATTTTAAGCTCTTTAGAATTATCATGGAAAATCGCATCTCTTTTAGCAGACAAAGCATCCTCAAAACGAATATCTCTTGGTTTATAGTTTGGAGTATCTGCATTGGCAATATTTGAAGCTATCATATCTTGTCTAGCAGCACGATAATCAAGTGCTTTACTAGCAAGAGCAGCAGCACGAGAAACAGAAATACTCATAATAAACTCCATGTTTTAAATGTATTAAAAAATATAAGCAACTTTAGTTCCAAGAAAGTTTCGAGTTTGACTTTTCAAAAATTTAGTAGCATATTATTATGATTTTTGTCTTCTATCTATTACCTGCTAAAATTTCATTTTTTTGTGCATAGCTTTTCTCAAGAGTTTTAGAAAATGTAACAACACTTTTTTGAATTGTCTCACAGAAACTTATATGCATTAATGCAATATTATCGTTGAGTTCTTTGCTTGTATTAATGTCTTCAAGAAGATTTATATGCCAAGTAATATTTCGGTTAAATTTACTGTTCTCAAAACATTTTTTACCAAGCCATAAGCTAATTATTATCTCAGGTGGCTGTGAAGGTATAGAATTATCGAGATATATAAGACAATCAATTATCTTTGTAGCTCGCTTGATGTTGGCAAAGCCTCTTTCTCTTCGACTGATAAGTTTATGAATTGGTACATCATGCCCACCATTTAAAACTCTTTGAGTTAGATACATAGCATTGATGTAAGGAGTGTCTGTTGAAGTAAAGAAAAGAGTTACATGATAGCCTGCAACTTTAAGCTTCTTTAGAAACTCGATTTTTTCTTGTGTAGAGAATACTGTTTCTAAGATTATATCTTTTTGCTCTTCTAGCAATGATTCGCGTTTTACTTGAGCTAATTTAAAAGCCTTGAGATAGTTTTCTTTTGTCTCTTCGAGCTTCAGTTCATATTTTAAAACCAAGTCAGGATTAACATAAGTACCTTTGATAATTTTTTCTTGAAGTAAATGTGCTATGAGCGTTGACTTCCCAGATGCATTTGCACCAGCAAAGATAAATGCCTTTGGCTTGTTAATCATTTTGTAGTGGAGGTATGTAGATGAGAATAGCTTGCATTATTGATGATATTTAAAGCATTTACTGCGATAGCTGGGATTTTTGGCATCTTCATCTTTGATAACACTTTGCTAGTTGACTGAGGAGTTAAATCAATCGAACATTGGATGCTTTTGCTGTTGTGAGTAGTGCTTAACATTATTGACTCCCTCTTTTTGATATATAAAATTATAGCATAATATTGTAAGTGCCTGAGAATAGTATTCTTTCGTTCCGTATCTACCAATAAGTAATAAATGACATATCTAATGCAAAATATAACTACAAACTTATGATATAATTATTAAAAATATATTTGGAGTAAATGATGGGTGTTTTAAGATTAGAAGATTTACCACACTATACTTATGACGATTATAAAAACTGGGAAGGTAATGATTGGGAGCTTATATATGGACAAGCTTACTGTATGAGTCCTGCTCCTATGATAAAACATCAAAATATAAGCAACAAGATAGCATGGCAACTACAAAATTTATTTGTAAATTGCAAAAAATGTCAAGCTCTTCTTCCAGTTGATTGGAAAATAGCAGAAGATACAGTAGTTCAACCAGATAACTCTGTCATATGCCACGAACCACGGCATGAAGCCTACATAACAAAAGCACCTAAAATCATCTTTGAAATTCTCTCCAAAAGTACAGCAAAAAAAGATAAGGGTTTAAAGTACGACCTATATGAACAAGAGGGTGTCGCTTACTACATCATAGTTGATACAGAAGAAAAAATCGCAAAAGTGTATGAGTTAAAAGAGGGTAGATACATAAAAGTATGTGATGCAAGTGATGAAACCGTCACATTTAACATTAAAGAGTGTAATAATACAATTAATTTTAATTTTGCAAAAATATGGTCATAAATCTAATGATTTGTTTTTGGTGTGTCGTTTAGCATTAGTATATATGCACCATATGAAAGTGCTGATGCAAAAGCTATAGCAAGTACCGTTACGATAATAGTTTCCATTATTGTATCTCCTCTAATTTATCTGTTTCAATATGTAGTTTTTTTGCTAAAATCACAAAAATAAATAAGTTATCTCATGTGCATTGTAAAGTTTAGCTATGCCATTTCCTACAGATATAGTTATAACTATTATCAGTGTCATATACAATCTAAGATTAGTTAGAAAGTCTTTTTGTCTGTCTATTTTAGCCATAGAGTTATTATATCATAAAATTGACATAGAGAGTGTCGCATTTAACATAAAATATGGTAATAAGAAATCAAATTCAGCAAACTTTAAAGAGAATAGGCTCATAATACTTTTTAAGGTTACTAGTGTAACTCAAATTTTTTAATATACAAAAGGAGTTCTTATGAAAAGAGCTGGTTTTACAATGATCGAATTGATCTTCGTTATCGTTATTTTAGGTATTTTAGCAGCGGTTGCTATTCCAAAGCTTGCGGCTACTCGTGATGATGCAAAGATTGC
>JASFZD010000028.1:0-6056 GCA_045046645.1 Sulfurimonas sp.
AATGATTTAGGTTCAACTATGATGGAAGAAAATGTGGTGAGTTCAGCTGGAGCTGCTTACTCTATGGCAAAAGAAGAGATGGTTCATCTTATCAGAGATATTGGTGAAATACCAGCAGTGCGTAATACTGCTTATGAAACTTTAGAGCGATTTGAATAACGATGAAATATATATTAACACTACTACTTTTAGGACAGATAATAATGGCAGCAACAATAGAACATATAGAGGTAAAAGGTACAAGTGTACCAGTGATTTTTGAGAGTGATAAACGATTACCGCTTGTAACCATGCAGTTTATTTTTACAAATAGTGGAAGCATCACAGATACAACAAAAGCAGGATTAGCAAAGTTTAGTGCAAAGCTTATGAATGAGGGAACGAAAAAGCTTGGTTCATCTGCGTTTGCTGAAGAGTTAGAGTCTAAAGCAATTCATATTGCATCTTCGACAGGTGTTGAAACTTTTGTGATGGAAGTAGGAAGTTTAAAAGAAGAATTTGATGAAGGATTGAAACAATTCTCAGCACTTTTAAAAGACCCAAATTTTACAGACAAAGCAGTAGATAAGATAAAAACTATGACCTTAGGTTCTCTTAGCTCAAAAGAGAATGATTTTGACTATGTAGCAGGAAATGAGCTTAAATCCATTCTTTTTAAAGGAACTGTTTTAGCCCAAGCTAGTAATGGCACAAAAGAGAGTGTTAAAAGTATAAACCTTGAAGATGTTCAAAAGTTTTTAAAGTCCCATATTACAAGTTCAAATCTTATCGTTGTTTTAGGTGGAGATATTGATTTAGAACTTGCAAAAGTAGAGATTAGTAAAATAGTTGAGATACTACCAAAAGGACGAGTTCCAAAAGTTAAACACTTTGATGTTGTTAAAACACCACAAGAGAGCATACTTAAAAAAGATACACAACAGGCATATATTTACTTCGGTTCACCATATAACATGAGTGTAGATTCTAAAGACTATTACAAAGCAAGAGTAGCCACTTTTATCTTAGGCACAGGTGGATTTGGTTCTCGTCTTATGGAAGAGATTCGTGTAAAAAGAGGACTTGCTTATTCTGCTTATGCGAGAGTGAGTGTGAGTAAATCTAGCAACTATATGACAGGATATTTACAAACAAAATTAGCATCACAAGATGAAGCAAAAGAAACAGTAAAAGAAGTTATTGCTAAGTTTGTCAAAGATGGCGTAACAAAAGATGAGCTAGAGCAGACAAAAAAGTTTATCTTAGGAAGTGAACCGCTAAGAGTGGAAACAATGAGTCAAAGACTTAACCGCACCTTTATGGAGTACTACAAAGGTTTTGAGCTTGGTCATTCAGAGCATGAGCTAGAGATGATTAAAAACCTCAAACTTAAAGATTTAAATAAGTATATTAAAGAGCATAAAGAGATTTTAGAACTCAGTTTCGCTATTGTTACGAAGTAAATATGTCATTTTGTCATAGAATTTATCTTTAAAATGTATTTACGGTAAAATAAATTATTTTCCACAAGAATATAAAATAGGAACTATGATGACACGAATAATGAATGCAGATACTTTAATCTTAAACCAAGATGCCGACAATACTGCTAAGTATAAAATAATAGACTTATTTGCTGGTATTGGTGGTATACGAAGTGGATTTGAAAGAGTATTTAAAGATGAATGTAACATTGTTTTTTCTTCTGAAATCGATAAAAATGCACAAAAAACATATTATGCAAATTATAATGATTTGCCCTATGGAGATATCACAAAGATAGATGAGAGAGAGATACCAGCACATGATATTGTATTAGCAGGTTTTCCGTGCCAAGCTTTTAGTGTGGCTGGTCATAGAAAAGGTTTTGCAGATACAAGAGGAACACTCTTTTTTGATGTTGCAAGAATTGTAGCATATCATAAACCAAAAGTTCTATTTTTAGAAAACGTTAAAGGCTTTGTTAATCACGATAAAGGTAATACTTTTAAAATTGTTCAAAAAACTTTGGAAGATTTAGGTTATAAAGTTTATTCGGAAATATTAAATACAAAAGATTTTGGAATTCCACAAAATAGAGAAAGAATATATATAGTGGCATTTTTAGATAATAGTATAAATTTCAGCTTCCCTAAAAAATATAAATTAGAGTCTACAATACATGATTTTTTAGAAAAAGAAGTAGATAATATATTCTATTATAATGATAAACCATTATACGAAAGAATCAAAAATGATGTAACAAATAAAAACACTGTATATCAATGGCGAAGACAGTATGTTAGAGAAAATAAAAATAATGTTTGCCCTACTCTTACAGCTAATATGGGAACAGGCGGACATAATGTACCTATTATAATTGACAATAAGGGCATTAGAAAATTAACACCTAAAGAGTGTATAAGATTTCAAGGTTTTAGTGAGAAATTTAAATTTCCTAAAGACTTAGCACTATCACATAAATATAAGCAGGCTGGAAATTCTGTAACTGTTAGTGTGATAGAAGCAATAGCTAAAGAGATTAAAAATGTTCTATAAGTTGCAAAATTCATCAAATAAAAAAAATTATCAAGAAAACTTAAAGATTATAGGAAGTTTATCAAATCTTTTTTCCAATTCAAAAACGCCATATTTATATTATAGAGTTGCTGAAAAGATATTTTGTAATTCTTTCTTAGCAAATGACCTTTCAAGAGGCGATGTCGCTTTGGATGCTCAAAAAGACAATGTAGGAATAGGATTAAAAACCTTTTTAATGTCTAATAATAAAAGTTTTCAGAAAGTTGCAGAGTTCAATAAAGATAAAAACACATATGAAAAAAAATCATCCGAAAAGATTGTACAAATAGTATCATCCTTGCGAAATGAAAGAATAAACTTTGCTGAGAAACTATATGGAGTTGATAAGTCAATTTATCACTGTGTTGTGAGAGATGAACATCAGTTTAAGATATACGAAGAAGAGATGCATCATGTAGATATAGAGAATATCGCAGATGTTAAAAAGAATAAAAATTCGATTACATTTAACGATTCTTTACACGACTACTCTTTTAATTTATCAAAGAGTACATTAACAAAAAGATTTTTAACAAGTAGTATAGTTGAAGAATTCGATGTGCAAATTTTATTAGACCCATTGGAAGATATAAGAAAATGTATATTTGAAAATGAGTTAAAGTATGATTTAACAAATAAAATTATAGATACTTTATATTTGCCATTATACGGAAAAAATAGAGTAGTTTTTCTAAAAAGTGGTTTAAATCAGTGGAATGCAGATGGAAGAGAACGAGATGTAAATGAAGTTTATATACCCATACCAATAATTGTACATAAAAATAAACCTAATTTCTTCCCAGATAGAGATAAACCATTTAATTTGAAATTACCTAATGGAAATATACTGCAAAGCAAATTATGTCAAGCTGGTTCAAAAGCATTAATGTCTTATTCAAATAAAGAGCTAGGAAGATGGATACTAAGAGATGTTTTATCTTTAAGAGAAGGTGAGTTACTAACATATGAAAAGTTGCAAACAATAGGTATAGATTCTGTAAGAATTGATAAAATAGATGATGCTAATTATGAAATTAATTTTTCATTAATTGGTAGTTTTGAAAATTTTTATATTGATTAAGTGAGTTTGGTTGAGTACAACACTTATTGGGCAGATAGACAAAATCCTTTTCGAGGATGAAGGGTTTTTTATCGCTGTTTTAAAGAGTGGAGAGAAGATTAGTGGTACTTATTATGAGAGTGCTGTCTCAAATCTTAAAGGTTCGGCTATAACTCTTAAAGGGTATTGGGAAGAGCATAAAAAGTATGGTAAAACTTTTAAGTTTGACTACCTCAAAGTTAACCAAAATGAACTCTTCTTCTTTCTCAACAAAATTATCAAGGGCTTTACTAAAAAAATCTCTGCTGAACTTATAGAGCATTTTGGCGCTGATGAACTTGTTGATATTTTAGATAATGATATTGAAAAATTATTAGAGTTTAAGGGTATTAAAGAGAAGCGTCTTAAAAAGATTCAAGCTTCTTGGAAACAGTTTCGCTCTATGCGTTTACTCGGTGAATTTTTAAGTCCTTTTGATGTTTCCCCTACACTTTTAACTACCATTGCATCGGCTATGAAAGATGTTGATAAACCCTGCACAAAAATAAAAGAGAATCCTTACATTCTTACAAATATAAACTCCATAGGCTTTAAACGAGCGGATGAACTTGCCTTAAAAATGGGTGTGGACAAAGAGAACGAGGGACGCATAAGTTCAGCGATGGATTATGTACTTTTAAACTACTGCGAATCACAAGGTAACAGTTGCATATCTAAAGATATTTTATTTGGTGGACTTGATGAGCTATTGGTTTTTTCAAATAAATATCATCTTTATGAAGCAGCATTAGTTGAAAGAGTGGGGGAGGGAAGTATCGTGATTATGAAAAATGAGCGTGTTTCTCCCTCTCGACTTTATGATGCTGAGAAGTTTTTGTATGATGATTTTAAAGCAAGAGCACTTAGAGATAGTGGTGGTTTTGTAAAAGATTTAGATGGTTTTTTGGTGGACTCTTCACTAAAGCTAGGCGAGCAACAAAAAGAGGCAGTTCAAAAGATAAACGCAGGTGCAAGTATCTTGTTCTTGGTGGGATATGCAGGAACAGGAAAAAGTACCACCTCAAAAACTATTCTTGAGCTTTTAAATACAAGATATGATGAAAAGGAGATAATGACATGTGCTTTAAGTGGCATAGCTTCTCAAAGGATTAGTGACACAACAGGTTACGAGAGTGCGACGATACAATCCTTAATCATTAAACATGAAAATGTTGATACTTTTCCTTATAGTGTTATTTTGATTGATGAGGCTTCGATGATAAACTCTTCACTGTTTGCAAGGTTGATGCACAAAATCTCTAAAAAATCTATCGTTATAATCGTAGGGGATGATGCACAACTGCCTCCTATCGGTGCTGGAAATGTTTTAAGTGATGTACTAACTTTAGAACTTGCCCCCATAGTTAAACTTACAAAGATTTATAGACAGAGTGAAGAGCAAGCTATTACAGTTATTGCAAATGAGATAAGAGAAGGACGAGTGCCACAATATAGAGGACAGTATGAAGATTTTGAGTTTGTTGATGTGAGTATACAAAACTATTATGCCCTAAAGAGTCAGTTAAGCAAAGAAGAGTTAAAAAATCTTAGAGATACTAACTCAAATCAAATCATAGCAGAGATTATTCATCGCGTTCTTGAGTCCATAGAAAAAGCTCGATATCGCTTAAGTAATAAGCAGATAAAAGAGTATCTAAATTATTTCCAAGTGATAACCCCCATGAAAGGAGGAATCCTTGGAAGTAATAATCTCAATCAAGTCCTACAAGAGTATTTTAACCCAAATCCTAAAAAGTGCGTAAAACGAGGAGCTTTAGAATTTCGTTTGATGGATAAAGTAGTGCATACTAAAAATGAGAATATGACATCATGGAGTGGTGAAGGCTTTAAGATGGGTGAAGACTCCAATGTTAGACGCATCTTTAATGGTATGAGTGGTCTACTTTTTAAGATAGAAGAGGATGATGAACAGTTGTTCGTTTTTTATCCAAATGAGGATGTGGTCGTAGTATATGAGTATGAAGAGTTAAAATCTCATCTAATGTTATCGTATGCTTTGACAATTCATAAAGTGCAGGGAATGGAGTATGATATCGTGGTCATCCCTATGAGCTTTACACATTTTATTATGCACAATACAAAGCTTATATATACAGCGATAACAAGAGCAAAACATCAATGTATCTTAGTGGGTGAAGGTGGTGCTTTTGAAAGTGGATGTAAAAAGTTTGAAGTTACACGGCGTGATACCGTGCTTTTAGAATTATAGAATAAACCTTAAAGTCTGCAATAAGTCTCAAAAGCCTATAGTTAGGGAGTTTTATAAATAGTAATAAAATGCAATAAATATCAAAAAATGGACTTAATTAAAAAAATGGGTGCTTAAAACACCTCTCAAACTATGGTATATTGGGAGTAAACAAAGGTTTATTTACAAATGCTTGTAAAAAAGCTCCAA
>JASFZD010000029.1:0-7379 GCA_045046645.1 Sulfurimonas sp.
TTTTCATCATTTGACACTTATTTAGCTCCCTATGTATTTAGAGATAAACTCTCTTTTTCTGAGATTAAAAAAGCTGTTAGGAGTTTTGTTTACAACCTTAACGTTCCTGCTCGTTGGGGTCAATCTCCTTTTACAAATATCACTATCGATTGGACTGTTCCAGATGATTTAAAAGATCAGATTCCGACTAGAAAGCAAAACCATCTATTAAAAAACTTTTTAGATAGTGAACTATTGAGTATTGCAAATCAGAGAGGTTGTGAGAGACTTGAAGATATGACTTACAAACACTTTCAAAAAGAGATGAATCAAATCAACAAAGCTTACTATGAGATTATGACTGAGGGTGATAAAACGGGTCAACCTTTTACATTTCCGATTCCTACTGTAAACATCACAGAGGATTTTGATTGGTATGGAGAAAACACAGACCTACTTTTTGAGAACACTGCAAAAGTTGGTTCTTCTTATTTTCAAAATTTTATAGGAAGTCAATACAAACGCGATGAAAATGGAAAACTTGTAGAGAATGAGGAGGCATATAAACCAGGACACGTAAGGAGTATGTGTTGTAGATTACAACTTGACTTAAGAGAACTGCTTAAACGCGGTGGTGGTCTTTTTGGCAGTGCTGAAATGACAGGAAGTATCGGTGTGGTTACGCTCAATATGGCAAGACTTGGTTTTTTATATAAAGGTGATAAAGAAGCACTTATGCTTCGTGTCGACCAACTTATGAATCATGCAAAATCAACTCTAGAGAAAAAAAGAGTTTTTATTCAAGATATGTTTGAGAGAGGACTCTTTCCTTATACCAAGAGATATCTTCCAGGATTTAACAATCACTTCTCAACTATCGGTATAAATGGAATGAATGAGATGATTTTAAACTTTAGTGACAACGCTGATGATATTAGTTCAGAGTCAGGCATAAACTTTGCAACTGAAATTTTAAATCATATGAGAGAGAGAATGCTTGCGTTTCAAGAGGAGACAGGTAATCTTTACAACCTTGAAGCTACACCTGCTGAGGGAACTACATATAGATTTGCCAAAGAGGATAAGAAAAGATATGGCGATGAGATTATTCAAGCAGGAATGGGTGAAAATATCTACTATACAAACTCTTCACAGATTCCTGTTGATTTAACAGATGATCCATTTGAAGCACTTACTCTTCAAGATGATCTGCAGACAAAATATACAGGAGGAACAGTTCTACATCTCTACATGCAGGAAAAAGTAAGCTCAACGGAGGCGTGTCGTAAGTTAGTCAAAAATGTAATCTCTAACTTCAGACTTCCATACATCACAGTCACACCTCTTTTTTCAGTATGTCCAAAACATGGATATATATCTGGAGAACATGAATTTTGTCCAAAATGTGATGAAGAATTAATCCAAAACAGTGAAAATATAAAGGTTTCATAAAATAGGTAATTAATTAGGTCTTTTGAGAAGCTCCTCAATTAGACTAAGGGGGTTTCTCAAAAGATCTAGTTAAATACAAAAAGGACTAAAAAATGAGCAAAGCAGAATTTTTAAAAAGATTTAGTGATAAAAGACAAAAGTGTATAGTTTATACTAGAGTTATGGGTTACCATAGACCTGTTGAGAGTTTTAATATTGGGAAAACTGGTGAGCACAGACAGAGAAAACAATTTATTGAACTCTAGGCTTATATATGACATAACAAAGTTTACACATCTTGATTTTCCAGAACATCTAGCATGTATCATTTGGTTTAGTGGGTGCAATATGCGTTGTGATTTTTGTTACAATAAGGATATAGTGTTTTCTAAAGATGGAAAATACAGTTACGCTGATGTATTGGGGTTTTTAAAAACTAGAATTAATCTTTTAGATGCAGTTGTTCTCTCTGGTGGAGAAGCAACTTCACATGAGTTAGTAGAGTTTTGTAAACAGATAAAAGAGTTGGGTTTCTTAATAAAGCTAGATACAAATGGGACAAACTACAGCTCTTTAAAAAAATTACTAAAATTAAATCTGATTGATTATATATCACTTGATTATAAAGCTCCAAAAAGTAAATTTATGAAAATCACTCACTCAAATAAATATGGTGAATTTTCAAAAACTCTTAATTTGCTGATAAAAAGTGATATAGATTTTGAAGTAAGAACAACACTTCACAATGATTTACTCAATGTTGATGATATTAACACAATAATAGAAGATTTAAAAAATAGAGGCTATAATAACCACTACTATATTCAAAAATTTTTAGACACTAAAGACAATATAGGGAACCTCAGCAAATCATCTATAATTTTTGATGAGTCAAAGTTATCAAAAGCTCTTAGCATTGTTTGGAGATAGAAATTTATTTCTTAAAGGGTGGACGGCACAACAGCTATTTGATAGCCTTGTCCTTTGAGATTAAGCACTAAGTCTTTTGAAGTTTTAACTCTTAACCTTCTTAAAAAAGTTCTTAATCTCTCAGAGCTTACCTCTTTCCCTCCCCAAAGACTCTTTTTAATCATCTCATCACTTACGACATAACTATCTTTATGATAATTTTCTAAGAGTAGTTGCATAAACTTACTTTCATTTTTTGAAAGTGCCACATATCTTGAGTTTTTATAAAGAGTTTTTGTAGTCAAGTTAAATAAAAATCCACCATGAAGTTTAATCAACTTAGTGCCAATCTTCTCTCCTATTTTCTTTATATAATCTAAAAGTTCATCAGGGTCAAACGGTTTTATAAAGTACTTCACCACACCTATATCTATGGCATCTAAAAATTTGTCACTCTCACTAAACGCACTCAGTATAATTATAGGAATATTTTCATCTATTTTTCGTATCTCTTTAGCCATCTCTAAACCAGTCAAATTTGGCATCATAATATCTGTAATTATAATATCTGGGGTTGATTTTATAAACTTATCTAAACCCTCTTTCCCATCCTTAGCAATTGAAAAACTATAAAAATTATCTCCTATCGCATTTTTTAAAAGAGAAGCCAGCTTATCTTCATCTTCTACTAAGAGAACTTTTAAACCTTTTAAAATTTTATTACTCATCATCATTCTCAATGGGTATGGCAATAGTAAAAGTAGTTATGTTCTTTTTAGATTTAACATCAAGTGAGCCATGCATACCTTTTTCACAAATCATCTTTGACATAAAAAGACCTAAACCTGTTCCTTGACTCGCGTGCTTTGTAGTAAAATAAGGCTCAAAAATTTTATATACATTTTGCATTTTTATACCACCAGCATTATCTTGTATCTCTATAAACACTTCACCTTGATTCTCTTTTGTGCTTATATTTATCTCTCGTATTAAGATTCCATTTTGAACAAAAGCATCTTTTGAGTTATTTATTAAATTTATGATTACTTGAGTTAGCTCATTTGATATTCCAAAAACTTTTATCTCTTTAAAATCAGTTTTTACAGATATCATCTCAGTGATTATCAATTTTTCTAAAAGTTTAAGAGCTCCATTTATACTTTCACTTACATCAAAATACTCTTTTGCTTTATCTGGTTTAAAAAAGTTTGTAAAATCATCTATAGTATTGGACATATTTTTAATTATCTTTTTACTATCTACATACAGCTTACTAAGTTCATCTTTGTTAGAGTTTAGAGATGCTTTGTTCATGCTAAATATAGTTAGGTTAAGCTCGGTAAGTGGTTGTCGCCACTGATGAGCAATATTTGCAAGCATCTCTCCTTGACTAGCAAGGCGTGATTGGTAAAACATAACTTGGCGTTTCTCTTCATTTTTGGCAATCTCTTTTTTTACTCTAAAATGCAGAGTTTCATTTAACTCTTGAAGCTCTTTAGTTTTTTCTTGAACTCTTTTTTCTAATGTTATATTTAACTCTTTGAGCTCAAGCTCCCTTCTTTGAAGTTCCTCTTTATAAAAAACCTCTTTTGTAACATCATACCTTATCGCCATAAATTCCACTATATTATCAACTTCATCGAGTATGGGGATTACGGTTGTATTGACATAAAATGTTGAGCCATCTTTGGCAAGATTTTTTACAGTACCTTTGTATGTTTTTTTAGCAGTTATAGTATCCCAAAGGAGTTTGAACTTTGACGCAGAAACATCAGGATGTCTTACAATATTATGATTAGAGCCAACAAGCTCCTCTTTAGAATAACCAGAAATTTTACAAAATTCATCATTTACAAAAGTGATGATTCCTTTTACATCAGTTTTTGAGATAATATTGCTTTTTTCTATGGCTTCTTTATATTGTGTTAGCATTCTCTATTTTAGCATTTTTAATCCCAAAGCACACTGACCCCATACTCTTGATTAAGGCTTATATATTTGTCGTAATAGACTTTTTTACCATATTTTTTACTCAGAAGTTCAACTTCTATCGTTTCATCTTCTAAAAGTTCTCTTACCTCTTTATATGAGAGCCACTTTCCATATTTTGCCAATGAATTTTGCCAGATTTTAAAATCACAACTTGCATCATCTCTTAACTCAAATACTTCACCATCTTCTGTTTTCCAGTTTGCGTTAGAACAAGCATATAACTTCACTTTTTTACCACTGACCTCTTTATCTCTTACTTCTATATCTCCATCTTCACAATAAGGGCATTTTCCTAAAATCATTGCAACTCCTATATTTATTCTAACATAGCCTAAAAAAGATTGTAATGTTAAAAATATGACAAAATGCCATATATTTTCTTTATTTTATGCTGTTTTTAATCTTCTTATATAATAATTTAGCTTCTTAATGTCGCTATCAATCTTTTCGTATTTAAAAACAGCTCTAGAGCATCTTTTATTGACTTACAAGTTATGTCACTCTCTAAAAGTGTTTTAGAGCTACACCCTTCATCGCCCAAAAGAGCTATCCCTATCACTGCGTTTTTTATCATCATAGCATCATTATTTCCATTACCTATGGCGACTGTATTTTCTGCGTTTAGACTTTGAACAAATGCAGCTTTTTCTAAAGTATGATTGTCGGTATTTAATATCTTAACGCTTACATCATACTCTTTAAGTTGTGCTTGAACACTTCCGAATGTATCAGCAGTAATTACATGTACTAGATACTCTTTTGTAAGTTTTTCTAGCAATGGTTTTACTTCTTCTTTTAACAAACCATCCTTTGCAATTGTTCCATTATAATCCAAAACAATGTTAGTTACTATAAGTGTTTTATAATTAGGTATAATTATTTTATTCATTTTTTATCTCTTTATTAGTCAAATAGGAATATTATTCCATCAAAAATTAAAAGGCATTATACATTATGAAAGATATAAAACTAACACAATACTCACATGGTGCTGGATGTGGATGTAAAATCTCTCCAAAAGTTCTCGATAGCATTTTAAAAAGTAAGCGTGAAAATATTATTTATCCAGACTTGATAGTCGGAAATAGCACCAAAGATGATGCAGCTGCGTTTGACCTTGGAAATGGTACTTCTGTTCTAAGTACAACAGACTTTTTTATGCCAATTGTTGATGACCCTTTTACCTTTGGTCGCATCGCCGCTACAAATGCCATCAGTGACATTTATGCTATGGGTGGAAAACCTCTTATGGCTATCGCTATCTTTGGTTGGCCGATTGATAAACTGAGTGAAGATGTTGCTCGTGAAGTGATAGATGGAGGTCGTGCAGTGTGTGAAGAAGCTGGAATTCCTTTAGCTGGTGGACATAGTATTGATTCGCCAGAACCTATCTTTGGACTTGCAGTTACTGGCATAACTGATAACAAAAACCTTAAACGCAATGATACTGCTGAGGCTGATTGTGAGCTATTTTTAACGAAACCTTTAGGCATAGGAATTTTAACAACTGCTCAAAAGCAGGGTAAAATAGCTGATGGAGATATTGACATCGCCGTTGAAGCAATGTGCACACTTAACAAAGTTGGTCAAGAGATTTCTTTACTTGAGGGTGTAACTGCCATAACAGATGTGACTGGTTTTGGACTCCTAGGACATTTAGGTGAGATATGTGAAGGAAGTAACATCAGTGCAGTTGTTGAGTTTGATAAAGTTCCAACACTCAAAAATGTCAAAAAATATCTTGAGATGGGTTGTGTTCCAGGGGGAACTCGTCGTAACTTTGATAGTTATGGTCACAAGATGGGGAAAATGACACCTGAGCAAGAAGATATACTTTGTGATGCTCAAACTTCTGGCGGTCTTTTATGTGCTGTTAGAAAAGAGAGTGTTGAAGCTTTTTTAGAGATTACTAAAAAAGTTGGTTTAGACTTAAAAGCTATTGGTAGAACTACTAAACGCGGTGATAAACTAATAGAGGTTATCTAGTTTGTCACTTCCTTTAACTTCTGATTTTCACTCTATTGTTTTAAACGAAACACCACTTCTTGATGTTCGTGCTCCAGTTGAATTTGAAAAAGGTGCTTTTACAAACGCAAGTAATTTTCCCATTTTAATTGATAAAGAGAGACATCTAATCGGTATAAAATACAAGAATGAGGGTAATGAGGCAGCTGTTAAACTGGCAGAAAAGCTCATAAAAGAGACAGGGAAAGAAGAAAGGGTAGCAAATTGGAAAAAGTATCTAAAAGAAAATAAAAATGCCTTACTTTACTGTTTTCGTGGAGGTCAGCGTTCAGGTATAGCCCAAGAGTGGTTGGGTGAAGCTGGTGTAGAGATTACTCGCTTAGAGGGTGGATATAAGGCTTTTCGTAGCTATCTGATGGAACAAACATTAGAGATAAGTAAAAAAACAGATATTCTCATCTTAGGTGGTCGTACAGGTTCTGGTAAAACACTTCTTTTACCAGAGATAGAAAATTCTATAGATCTTGAAAACATTGCCAATCACAGAGGCTCTTCTTTTGGAAACTTTATCACTTCTCAACCAACACAAATAAACTTTGAAAACACTCTTGCTTATAAACTAATACAGTTTGAATCTAAAAACTATAAAAATCTTGTGATAGAACATGAAAGTCACAATATCGGTCGCTCTTTTATACCAAAATCTATCTATAAAAATTTTATGGATGGCAAGCTCATTTTACTTGAAACACCCTTAGAAGAAAGAATAAAGATAACATTTGATGAATACATTGTTGGTGCTTTAAAAAATTATAATAAAAAGTTTGGGGATGAGGGTATAAATAAATGGGCAAAAGATGTTAATAATAATCTTGATAAAATCCAAAAACGATTGGGAAGCCAAGTGCATTCTGAATTTAAATTTATTTTTCACAAGGCTTTAAAAGAGCATTTAGAAAATGGAAATATAGAGGGTTATAAAGAGTTACTTAAAAGATTATTAGTAGATTATTATGACCCTATGTATGATTATCAAATACAAAAAAGTCCTATTCCTATCGTTTTTAAAGGAAATGCTAAAGAAGTTTTAGCATTTATAAAAA
>JASFZD010000030.1:0-9465 GCA_045046645.1 Sulfurimonas sp.
AAATCCTTATGTGGTATAAAGATTTTACTATTATGTTTCTAAGCTATCACTTTTTTGTTTATGAAATTTGGCAACCATAACGTGGTGAAACTAGACACTAAATAATATAATTCGACATATGCTTGGCATATAATCTTAAAAATTAATTTAAATGCTTTCAAAAAATTTTGTTACTTATGCGTTTCAAAAACGCTTATTATTGCTAATTTCTCTTAAAATCATCTTCGATTCGAACAATATCATCTTCACCAGTATATTCACCGACTTGGGCTTCGATTAAGACTACTGGTATCTTTCCTTGATTTTCCAGACGATGCACTTCACCCATTTTTATATAAGTACTTTCATTTGGACGAATGAGTTCTACTTTTTCTCCCACAGTAACTGTAGCTGTTCCACTCACAACAATCCAATGTTCATTCCTGTGGTAGTGTTTTTGTAAACTTAGTCTTTTGCCAGGTTTCACTTCTATTCTTTTTATCTTATACCCTGGAGTATCTTCCAAAATAGTATAAGTTCCCCATGGTCTATATCCAGTTAAGTGTATATTATGTAAGTCTGTATTTTTTCGTATCTCTGCTACAACTTGTTTAACCTTTTGGGAACTGCCTTGCTTACTCACAAGAAGTGCATCCCCAGTATCTACAATAATCAAGTCTTCAACATCAACAGTTGCTACATATTTGTTTTTTGCATAAACAAGATTATTTTTAGAATCAATTGAGATGTGTTTGTCATTAGCCGTATTGTTGTGTTCATCTTTAGGCAGTTCTTCAAAAAGAGCATCAAAACTTCCCACGTCAGACCAAGCTATATCTGATGGAACTACTTTAACTATACTACTTTTTTCCATCACAGCATAATCAATGCTATCTTCTGGAATATTAATCATATCTTCATACTTAATACGCGTTAAGTTTTCTTCAGAAGAATTTTCAAGTGCAATTTTACAAGTATCATAAATTTTTGGAGAGTGTTTTTTCAGTTCTTCTAAAAAAACTCCAGCTTTAAAACAAAACATCCCACTGTTCCAATAATAATTACCCGCATCTACATAAGATTGAGCTATTTCTTCATCTGGTTTTTCATGAAATGCTTTCACATTCAAGCCATCAGCTTCTATATAACCAAATCCTGTCTCAGCAAAAGATGGGGTAATACCGAAAGTAACAAGATTGTTTTTTAATGCTAAAGTCTTCGCCTTCTCTAAAACTTTTTCATAGGCTACTTCATCTTTAATAAGATGATCAGAAGGAGTTACCAATACAACTTCATCTTTATCTAAAGACATACAAGCTAAAGCAATTGCTGGTGCTGTATTTCTTCCAACAGGTTCAAGTAAATATCGATTTCTTCTTTTGGCTAACTCATCAAGTTGATCAAGTGCTAAAAAATATTGTTCAGTGTTAGAAACAATAAACTGATTATCACACACTTTTGAATTTCTTTCAACTGTAAGTTGAAAAAGAGATCTGTCATCAAAAAGCTTTACAAATTGTTTTGGCATAAGTGTTCGACTTATTGGCCACAATCTTGTGCCATTTCCTCCACATAAGATAATGTTTGTCATATTATTGTACCTCTCTAAAGTAATTTTTTGTATATTTATGGACTTTATCGCTCAGAAGAAGTGCATCAATATCAAAAAACTGATACGCTTCATGTTGTTGATTTAACTTCACTTTAGCACTCTTAACACGAAGTTCATAGGATAAAACGATATAGTGTGTGTTAAAATTATTGTTAAACACATTATTATCATAAAAATGCTCATATTGACCATGAAATTGTGCATCATTGATACTTACATCTAAACCTATTTCATCTTTGACTGTTCGTTTAAAAGCATTTGCAACCGTTTCATCTTTAAAAATTCGACCACCAGGAACAAACCAATAATTTTTGGCTGGTTCATTTACCCGTTTTCCAAGTAAAATTTCATTTTTTTCATTTTTAACAATTAAGTCTATTGAAATTAATGGTGCATTTTCTACAATTGTCGAAAAAATAGCTTTATCTAAAAACATAATTAACTTTTAAGATACCATTCATACACAGTTCTAATACCATCTTCAAGTTCAACCTTATGTTTCCATCCTAAAGCGTGCAGTTTTGAAGGGTCTGTTAATTTGACCATTGTTCCATCTGGTTTCGTGTCATTAAAATACAATTCACCCTCATATCCAACTATCTTTTTAATTGTAGTTGCTAACTCTTTTATGCTGATATCTACACCAGTTCCAATATTGATATGTGTATTTCTAATCTCTTGATTTTTTATACTGTTTGGTGTGCAAGAATCATTACTTCCATCTACAATACTATAGGTGTCTTTAAAATCACGACTCTCAAGTAAAAAGACACAAGCATCTGCCATGTCTTCTGAATAAAGAAATTCTCTTCTTGGCTTTCCACTACCCCATATTTCTACTGTAGGCTCATTGTTGAGTTTTGCCTCATGCATTTTTCTAAGCAATGCTGGAAGTACATGAGAAGTCTCAAGGTCAAAGTTATCATTTGGTCCATACAAGTTTGTTGGCATCACCGATATAAAATTAGTTCCATACTGAATATTATAAGATTCACACATTTTTATACCTGCTATTTTAGCTATGGCGTAAGGTTCATTTGTATATTCTAATGGACTTGTAAGTAAACTATCCTCTTTCATCGGTTGTGGAGCATTTTTAGGATAGATACATGTACTTCCTAAAAATAGTAGCTTAGATACCTTATGCACAAAACTTTGATGAATAACATTATTTTGAATTTGCAAATTTTCATAGATAAAATCAGCTCTATAAGTGTTATTTGCAACGATACCGCCAACTTTTGCAGCAGCAAGTATGACATACTCTGGTTTTTCTTCTTCAAAAAAATCTGCCACAGCACTAGAATCTAGCAAATCTAACTCTTTATGTGTTTTATACACTAAATTAGTATACCCTTTAGATTCTAGGTTTTTCACTATTGCACTACCAACAAGTCCACGATGACCCGCTATATATATTTTACTGTTTATGTTCATCTTCTAGGTTTACTCAAAATAATTCATGATAGTATAACCACCATCTTTAAGGTACTGATCTTTTGTCACAAGTTTAAGATCTGACTTCATCATATCATTTACAAGTTCTTCTAGTTTATACTCTCGTGTCCAACCAAGTTTAGTTTCTGCTTTGGTCGGATCTCCTAAAAGTAAATCAACTTCTGTTGGTCTAAAGTATTTAGGATCTACTGATACGACATTAGTTCCTATTTCTACTTGGTAGTCAGGGTTAGAGCAAGACACTACATAAGCTTTTTCTTCTTTTCCTTCCCCTTTAAACTCTAACTCTATTCCAGCATACTTAAATGACATTTTTACAAAATCTCGAACTGTTGTAGTCTCACCAGTAGCAATTACCCAGTCTTCTGGCTCATCTGCTTGAAGAATCAACCACATCATCTGAACATAATCTTTTGCATGACCCCAATCTCTTTTTGCATCTAAGTTTCCTAGGTAAAGCTTATCTTGAAGTCCTAAGGCTATCTTTGAAGCTGCACGAGTGATTTTTCTCGTTACAAAAGTTTCCCCACGGACAGGTGATTCATGGTTAAAAAGAATACCATTACAAGCAAACATATCATAAGCTTCGCGATAATTCACAGTAATCCAATACGCGTACATTTTTGCTACGGCATACGGTGAACGAGGATAAAAAGGTGTTGTCTCTTTTTGAGGTGTTTCTTGTACTTTACCAAAGAGTTCAGAAGTAGACGCTTGATAGATTCTAGTTTTTTTTGAAAGACCTAAAAGCTTTACAGCTTCTAAAATTCTAAGTGTTCCTGTTCCATCTGCGTTTGCTACATACTCTGGTGTTTCAAAAGATACAGCTACATGAGACATTGCTGCTAAATTATATATCTCATCCGGTTGCGTTTCTTGGATGATACGAGTTAAGTTCATAGAGTCTGTCATTTCACCATAGTGTAAAATAAGATTACGGTTTTCAACATGAGGATCTTGATAAAGGTGGTCAATACGGTCAGTGTTAAAAAGTGACGCTCTTCTTTTAAGACCATGAACTATATAGCCTTTTTTAAGTAAAAACTCTGCTAAATAGCTTCCATCTTGTCCTGTGATTCCTGTTATTAATGCAACTTTTTGTTCTGCCATAATTTTCCTTTGTTTTTTATGATTGTATTATACACAATTATATATAAAAAATAATCTATTTTTCATAAAATATACTACTTCGCACCGCTTCTATTTAACACTACATTGATTGTTTGAAAAAATATGACAAAATCCATCCATAAAGACCAATTATAGATATACCATCTGTCTAACTCAACCCTTTCATCAAATGTTAAATCATTTCTACCACTCACTTGCCAAAGACCTGTAATTCCTGGTTTTACTTTTAGAACAATATCCACATTTTCCAAACCAATTTTATCCGCTTCAGTAGTCATATATGGTCTTGGACCCATAAAATTCATTTCACCCTTAAGAACATTAAAAATCTGTGCCAACTCATCTGCAGATGTATTTCTTAAAATTCTACCTATTTTTGTTATTCGTGGATCGTTTTCATATTTACAATAAATGTGATAATTTTCTACCTCTTGAGGGTTATCTTTTAGATATTCTTTTATTAATTCATCTCCATTTATATGCATAGTTCTAAACTTATATACTGAAAAAACTTTTCCATTTTTACCCAATCTATCTTGCATAAAAAACACTGGACCCTTAGAATCCAATTTAATTAAAATAGCGATAATACCGAGTATTGGTAACAACAATGGTAAAAGTAAAATAGCTAATACATAGTTATATAAAGTATTAATAAACATACGGTATTCACTATTTAATTTATTTTGAAGTACAATCAAATTAGTTCTACTATTGTTAAGTTCAAATATATTATTACTTGTAAACTGGTAATTATTGAACACAGGTAAAAACATTACTTTATTTCTTAAACCTATTTCTCTTTCAAGCTCTTTTTTCATAGTATCGACATCTTTGTTTTTCACATCAAGAAAAACAATAGATGCCTCTTCTCTACTTGACTTAATATAACCAAGATAATAATTAAAGATTTCAGAGTCTATTTGTGTATTTTCGCTTAATATCTTAACGCCTAATTTCCACCATCCTATATCAAATAGTTTCTTTTTTAAAATATTTTTCATCCAAGGAATTATAATCATCATTGACAAAATAGATAAAATCAAAACAGATCTTGCACTTCCCCCAGAATATTTTGTAAATTCCATATAAGCGAGAATTACAATAAGACTAAGTAACAAAGCTTTTAAAATCAATCGTAACTCATGCCAAAAATCAAATCTATATGAATAAATCCCTTCAAAAAAGAATGTCATTGGCACAATTAAATAAATAGCCGCATAATTTATTGAATGGTTCAAATAACTTGAAGATGAAAAGCCTACAGTTAAGTTAAAAATATTTGCCAAGATAAATCCAACTATAAGAGATATAAAAACTGCAAGTAAATCAAAAACAAATAAAATAATTTTTGCTTTCATTTCTCTCGCATAACTACTTTTTCGTTTATTACTACTCATCAATAGCTCCTTTTTTGTCATGAAATTTTTGCAAAATTAATTGTTGCAAAAATAAAATAATAAATTTATTATTAGTATATAGATATCGTTTCCATAATCGTTTAGGATCTTGAACCAGTCTATATACCCACTCTAATGAATAATCTTGAACCCATTGCGGTGCTCGATCTTTAACTTCTGCATACACCTCAAGTGCTCCACCAAGACCTATCATGCAACTATGTAAAATACCTTTATGTGCTGCCATCCATTTTTCTTGTTTTGGACATCCTAAAGCGACAAAAACAAAATCATATTTTTCTTCATTTATTTTTGAAACAACAGAAAATTCTTCTTCTTGTGTTAATTTTCTAAAGGGTGGTGAATAAGCATCTAGTTTCAATAATGGAAATTCAAGTTTTGCTTTTTTTTGTATCTTTTCTAAAGTGGCTTCTGTTGAACCATACAGAAAAATAGATTTTCCTTTTTCTTCACACACTCGCATCAAAGATGGCATCAAATCCATTCCAGCAACTCGATCTTGATTTATATCATAAATAAATTTTATTGCTTTTGCAAGTGGCATACCGTCAGGAGTTGTAATATCTGCACCATTTACCACATCTAAAAATGCTACACTATCATACGCTTCTATGGTCATATGCACGTTGGCAACACAGACATACGAAGATTTCGTATTATCTGAAAGTGCCATTATATTTGATATAAAATCACTATATTTTCCAGTAGAAACAAGAGACCTAATTACTTTATATTTTTTCAACTACATATCCAAATCATTTCTCTAATTATAACTAAAATAATCTTTCATGATGTATAATGTGATTACTTATTTTTAGTTAAATACCATTCAACAGTTTTAACAATTCCGCTTTCAAAATTTTCATCAGCTTTCCAGTCAAGTTTTGATTCTAATTTAGTCGCATCTATTGCATATCGTCTGTCATGTCCTGCTCTATCTTCTACAAAGGAGATTAGTTCTTTATAGCTTTTAGTATGTGGCACTTTTATATCCAAAATTTCACATATTTTATTTGCTATTTGAAGATTTGTTCTCTCATTTCTTCCACCTATATTATATACATTAGCTTCTAATCCATTATGATAAACTAAATCTATTCCTTTACAATGATCAAGCACATAAAGCCAATCTCTGATGTTTTTACCATCTCCATATATAGGAATATTTTCGTCGGCCAATGCTTTTCTTATAATAGTCGGAATTAACTTCTCTGAATGTTGTTTTGGTCCATAATTGTTTGAACAGTTTGTTATAACAGTATTTAAACCATAAGTTTCTTGATAGCTTCTTACCAACATATCCGAACTTGCTTTAGATGCGCTATATGGTGAATTGGGAGCATATGGTGTATCTTCTGTAAACAAATCTGTTTCATTTAAAGTTCCATATACTTCATCCGTTGAAATATGATGAAATCTACATTTTTCGTACTTTTCTTTATAAACAAATGGTTTTTCCATCCAATAGTTTTTTGCAACATTCAAAAGTGTAAAAGTACCGTTTACATTTGTTTCAACAAAGATTTCAGGGTTTTCTATACTATTATCAACATGACTCTCTGCTGCAAAATGAATAACACCTTGTATGTCGTACTCATTGAAAATAAATTCAACAAGTTCACGATTACATATATTACCTTTAATAAATTTATATTTTGGATTATTATCAATCTCTTTTAAATTATGCAAATTTCCGGCATATGTTAGTAAATCTAAATTCACAATATTATATTCTGGATGATTATTCATAAAATATGGTATAAAATTACTTCCTATAAAGCCAGCACCACCTGTAATCAAAATATTATTCATAATAATTTACTCCATATTCAAATATATCATCTGTATTGTTAAGTTTTGGTTGAATTTTATCTTTTGGAGATAGATTTAACGCAGAGTGTTCCATAAGCCAATCAAT
The DNA here is from genome assembly GCA_045046645.1 of Sulfurimonas sp. Taxonomy (GTDB): domain Bacteria; phylum Campylobacterota; class Campylobacteria; order Campylobacterales; family Sulfurimonadaceae; genus Sulfurimonas. The sequence goes on from JASFZD010000030.1 coordinate 7,520, forward strand.
ATTTAATGCTTCATCATCAAACAAAATCCCTCTATCGTTTTGAGGACTATAATAATTGTCTACTTTATAAGCAAATATTGTATCATCTTCAAGCACTACAAACCCATGAGCAAATCCTCTTGGTACTAACAACTGTTTTTTATTCTTTGCACTTAATTCTACGGCAACATGCTTGCCAAAAGTTGGAGAATTTTTTCGTATATCCACTGCAACATCTAATACTCGTCCCTGTATAACACGCACAAGTTTTGTTTGTGCAAAAGGACTCAACTGATAATGAAGCCCTCTCAATACACCTCTAGAACTTTTAGACTCATTATCTTGACAAAAATTTATCTTATAACCAAGAAAAGTATCCAATGCATCTTTTCTAAATGTTTCTACAAAGTATCCTCTTGAATCCCCATGAATACGCGGTTCACAGATAATGACATCTTCTATGTTGCTTCGTGTAAAAATCATGTTATTTAAGTGCCTTCTTTAAGATTTTATGCCATATTTCAATAGCTACATTATTGTCAATTTTCAAATCATCAAATGTTATAATATCATCTCTCTTAATATCTTTTAGTAAAGTAGCCCCCTCTATAAGCCCAATAGGAATATGATTTGGATAGTCTCTAATTTTAATCGCTTCACCTCTACACTTAAAACTTCCTATAGCTTTTGGTATAACTTCACCTATTTTTAAATCTTGTTTAGCAATTGCAGCAACACTTATGGTTGGGTTACTACTGTTGTTTAGCAAAACACTACCTCCATCAGCAACTCTTATAATCGTCTTGTAGAGTTCCAAATGAGGTAAGTGAAATGGTTTGACCAAAGTATAGTATGGTCCATTTCCAAGTTTATAATATGCAAGAGCTTGCTTTTGTTCTTCATCATGAGTTGCTGTTACAAAAACACCTGCGGGACCAGTTGAAGATATCACATAATCACTTATACTTGTCCCCATCTTTTCTGCTTCTTGTGCTAATGTATTACCATGTTCTTCCATATTTGGACCTTCTAAAGCACTTAAACCTTTTTTCAGAATAGTTGCACCAAGTCCATTTGCTACAAAGGCTTGTTCCATTTGAACTTTGGTTCCATCTGTAAAAGATGTAACCATATCCAAACTAAGATTACTTTTTTTAGCCCAAAATTCCATATCTTCTAATGTAGGATCATTATTTAAAAATCCTTTGATATTGCCATATACCTTTGGTTTAAAACCCATCATCGTTGCTTCTTCATGCAAAGCAGCAATGGAACCAGGCTGATCTCCCTCCCCCTCAGTGATAAACCCTTTATCTACAAAGTAAGAACCTACGGTTACATGAAATTCTGTATTCATTGTGACAACAGGAATATTATTTTTCATAATAATATCTATATTTTCTGCAGCATCCAACACTCTACCACTACACTCAACTATAATATCCGATGCATCTATCAACTCTTCTAAAGAGTTAGTCATATAACTTTTTTGTACACCTTCGCGAGAAGATATATCAGAACGCGTCAAAACCCCTGAAACCAAAAATCTTTTTTGGCTTAAAATCAAGTTAAATAAACCAACTGAGATAAAACCTGTTCCTATAATCCCTATCTTTTTCACAATAACAACTTCCTTTACATAAAATTATTTTATCATGATATAACACAGTAGCTTAACATAAAGAATTTATTTGAGCTTAAGTTTATATTTTGATTTTCTCTGTTATACTTTTATTAACAGTGATAAATATTTGAAAAAGCCTATAGTTTCATTTTAATGAGCTTCGGAAAGTCTTGGGTCTTATGACTGCCAGACTGCCAAATGTATTTTATCTGCATTTCTTTTATTTGTCATAATTTTTCTACGGAGATAATTATGAAAACTTTTACTTCTAGTACTAAACAGTACTTCTTCCCTTTTTTGTTAGCAACTATGATGTCTTTTTCTGCATGTGGTGGCGGTGGCG
>JASFZD010000031.1:0-7036 GCA_045046645.1 Sulfurimonas sp.
TTAGACTGAACAGTTACTTTTTTTGCTTCAAACATCTCGATGGCTTTTTGTACCATTGGTTCTTGTGTAATGTCAACACCATTTACTTCATCGAGTGGTGCAGTGTCATTACAGTTTGAAACGCAACTTGCATTTCCTCCCATCTCTGCATCTTCTATCATAGTATCACTTTGTGGTTCATTCATTATAGGCTGTTGTATCTTTGGCTTAATCTCTTCTGCCGTTTTACTGCAAGGTATTCCTTTGATTTTTGTTTGAAAACTAAAGACTTCTCTTACGAGTTGCTTTACAACAGCATATCCATGTGTGAGGAGTTTTTTACATCTCTCATCAGCACAACTCTCCCATGTAAGAGTGTTGTCTTCAAAAGAGATAAAGCTTATATTGTTAGTAAAACATTCGCCTAACTCATAGTTCCTATCTTTGATTTTATCGATTAACAGTTCAAATATTTTAAGACTTGGATTTTTTAGGACCACTTCTTCTTGTATCACTTCTTCTACTTCTGGAATTTTACTCTTAGTTTCTGCTGCGTTTAGAGTTGGCATCTCTGGTGTAGCCGTAGTGACTTTTATCTTTGTAGGCTCTGGCGTAAGTATTTGTGGTCTCTGAATTTCACTTTGGAGAGATTCTATCATCTGATCAACTTCTCGTATGCGAAGTGCTTCTATCATCTTAAAAAATATCATACTGAGGACAAATGAACCATCTGCATTTATGCTAAAGAGATATTTTGAATCACTCAAAATCCTAAAAAATCTATCAAGAACAAGTGTAGAGAAAAGTGCATCTTGTTTGTACATTTTCTCTTTAAGATAAGCGATTAATTCATCTACAACCATCTCACTTTCGTAGTCTTCTAAAAATTGTGTATACTCAACAAGTTTCGCGTAATCTTTGTTAAAAACAGCATTAAAAAGTTCAGTGATAAATTTAGGATCAACAAGACCTAACATATCAGTTACGGTTTGTACATCAATATGATTTTTAGAGTAGATGATAGCTTGGTCGAGTAGTGTTAATGTATCTCTTAAACTACCACTACCACTTCGTGCTAAAATCTCTAGGGCATCAGCCTCATATTTAATCTCCTCAAGATGTAGGATATGCGCTAAATGTTCAACTATTTTATTTGTCGCAATGCTTTTAAATCTAAAGTGTTGTGTACGACTGAGAATCGTTGCAGGCAGTTTGAGTGGGTCTGTTGTTGCAAGTATAAACTTAATGTACTCAGGTGGTTCTTCAAGCGTTTTTAAAAGAGCATTGAAAGCCTCTTTTGTTAACATGTGTACTTCATCTATAATAAAAATCTTGTAACGCGCTACAGCAGGTTTGTATTTTGTTTGTTCAACCAAATCTCTAATGTCATCTATCTTACGGCTACTTGCACCATCCATCTCGATGATGTCCATATGTCTGCCTTCTTTTGCCATTACACAGTTAGAACAAACCCCACATGGTTGATGACTTACACCCTCTTCACAGATAAGTGCTTTTGCAAAGATACGAGCAGTAGAAGTTTTACCACTTCCTCGAAGTCCAGAGAAAAGATAGGCATGAGCGAGTCTGTTAGAATCAAGAGCAAGTGAGAGTGTTTGAGTAACAGTGTCTTGACCGATTAACTCATTAAAATTGGATGGACGATATTTTCTAGCTAGTACTTCAGATGCTTCTTTCAAAAAATGACTCCGTAATTAGTTATAATTATTTTAGCATCTCTATGCTTAAAACTGTCGTACAGCCTCTTTAAACTCATCGCCTCTTTGTGCATAAGAACTAAACTCATCAAGACTAGCGGCAGCGGGAGAGAGTAGGGCAACTTCATCAACCTTTAGGTTTTTATCTATCGTTTGGACTGCGTTTGCTAGATTTTTACATTTTACAAAGGAAACACCATACTTTTGTGCAAGTCTTACAAGTTTGTCTTTATTTGTGCCAATGGTATAAATTTTTAAATTTAATATTTTAAGATACTCAAAAAGTTCATTTAAATCAACACCCTTGTCATCTCCACCTAAAATAAGATGGATGTAAGACTCTTTATATCTTTTTAGGGCAGCAATTGTTGCATCAAGATTGGTAGCCTTTGTATCATTTACCCATAAACGACGCTTTGAATCTTCTAGCTCTTCTTGACGATGAGGGTCAAGTATGAACTCATTTATCTTTTTGTAATCGACTCTATCAAAAAGTAGTTTATCCACTGCCATGGCTAGAAGTGCATCTGCTAAAAAAGCACCTTTAAAGTTTACTCTATCTGCGTTTATCTCAAAAATCTTTGCTAAATCTTCTTCATCATAATAGCTGATAAGTTTTGCTTTTGTGGGAGTGTTTTTGTAAGCATCTGGAATGATTGCAATATCTGTACTTCTCATCATAGAGAGTGGTTTTAGCTTATCGCCGATATAAGCTTCCATACTCCCATGCCAACTTAAATGGTCAGGACTCAGCGGAAGTAGTACATAGATATTTGGAGCAGTTTTTTGTGTGTAATGCATGGTAAAAGAGCTTGTCTCAAGTATCCATATGTTTGCATCTTGGTTTAAGTCACACAAAGGTATACCGATGTTGCCACCTGCTAAACTTCCTTTATCTTCTAGAAGATGTTGCATCATCTGTGTTGTGGTTGTTTTTCCATTTGTGCCACTTATCCAAATTTTAAAGGGTCTTGTATCTGCGAAAAAATCGTATTCACTTATAAGATTTTTCGCTTTTTTTATAAGAGGATTTGATGGAGCAATACCTGGGGATGTGATTTCTAAGTCAGAATTATTTTCATTAAACTCAAAAGATGGTCTGACAAATGAACCATATTCACCCGCGTAAGGCTCATTGCATTTATCATCATAAAAGACTGCATTTTTGATATGTTTTGCTAAATGTTTTGTAGTGGTTCCATAACCAAAGATAGAGACTCTTTTACTCATAAAGCCACTTTTGAGCTATCTCTCTCAGTGCTTCAGGATTTTCTGATGCGAAAAATTTTAATTTGGGGTTGGTGTGCTTGTTGAAAAATGTAAATTCTTTTTCTAAATACTCTACAATAGCATCTCCAGAGTGGATAAGCAAAGTATCTTTGCCAAAGTAAGAAGCTAATTTTTTTGAGAGTAATGGAAAATGAGTACAGCCGAGTATAACTGCGTTTGGATGCTCTATATTTGAAAAATAATGTTCAAATGCAGCACTTAAAATAGTACCATTAAATATCTCTTCTTCAACAAGAGGAACAAAAAGAGGAGTTGCCTTTGCTTGAAGATTGTTAAATCCTAATTTTTTTAAGCCTATCTCATAAGCTTTAGAATTTATAGTGGCGTTTGTTCCTATGATAAGAACATTCGAATCTTTGTCCTTTACTGCATTTGAAGTGGCTAAAACACCAGCTTCAACGACGCCGATAACAGGACAGGATGCACTTTCCTTCATCTCTTGGAGGGCGTAAGCACTTACTGTATTACATGCAACTATTATCATATCAAGTTCAAAATTTTTAAAAAACTCAACAGCTTCAATGGCGTAACGAATGATTGTATTTTTATCTTTACTTCCATAAGGAACACGAGCAGTATCCCCAAAGTAAATTATCTCTTCAAAGAGTTGATGTTCAAGTAGTGATTTAACAACAGTTAGCCCACCTATACCTGAATCAAAAACTCCTACTTTCATTATTTGTCCGTATTCATACTTTCAAGAAACTCTTGATTTGTAGCTTTTTTGCCCATAGTTGTATAAACAAATTTAAGTGCTTCAACTTCATTATCTTGTTTGTGAATCATTTGACGAAGGATAAATACTTTTTGTAAATCAGCTTTGTTGATAAGTAGCTCATCTTTACGAGTTCCAGATTTTAGTATGTCAATCGCTGGGAAGATTCTTCTATCTGCTATTTTTCTATCAAGAATAACTTCCATATTACCAGTACCTTTGAACTCTTCAAAGATAACTTCATCCATACGACTTCCAGTATCTACAAGAGCAGTAGCGATAATAGTTAAACTCCCACCATTTTCTATGTTACGAGCAGCACCAAAAAATCGTTTTGGTCTATGAAGAGCATTTGCATCTACACCACCTGAAAGCACTTTACCGCTTGATGGTGTGACAGTATTGTAAGCACGAGCAAGACGAGTGATAGAGTCAAGAAGGATTACTACATCACGACCCATTTCAACACGGCGTTTTGCTTTTTCTATAACCATCTCAGCAACTTTTACATGGTTTTTTGCAGGCATATCAAAAGTAGAGCTATAAACTTCACCCTTAACACTTCTCTCCATATCCGTTACTTCTTCTGGTCTCTCATCAACAAGAAGAACCATTAAATCTACTTCAGCATGATTGTGCGTTAAACCATGAGCAATCTCTTTGAGTAGTTCTGTTTTACCACTTCTAGGAGGTGCAACGATAAGCCCTCTTTGCCCTTTACCAATAGGTGAGAAAAGGTCAAGCATACGACCTGTTAAACCTTTTTCTCTGTACTCTAGTTTAAATCTTTCTTCAGGGTAAAGAGGAACAAGGTTCTCAAATAGTGGACGCTTCTTAGACTCTTCAGGAGGCAGACCATTAACAGCTTCTATCTTGATAAGTGCGTAGTATCTCTCTTGATCTTTTGGAGGGCGAACTTGACCAGTTACCACATCTCCATTTCTTAATGCAAATCTTTTAATCTGAGTATTTGAAACATAGGCATCATTTATACTCTCATTAAAACTTTTGTCAATAGAACGGATAAACCCATAACCATCTTGCATAATCTCTAATATACCAGCAAAAAGAATAAATCCACCTTGTTCAGTTTGAGCCTTTAAAATCTCAAAGATAACATCTTGTCGTTTTAACTCTTGAGGATGTTCAACCTTTAAACCCTCAGCAATAGTGATTAAATCTTCTATACTTTTAGTACGAAGTTCATCTATACTTGAACCTTTAACTGGTGTATGTGTTCTTTTAGAATTGTTACTGTTTCTATTGTTTGGTTTAGGTTTGTTGTTTGTAGGTTTTGAATTGTTACGCGGTTTTGGAGAAGTGTTTTCACTCATGTATTGACTACCTTAATTTTTGTGTGATTTTAGAGGAGAGATTTAAAAATACCTTACATATCTTTTTGTATACGTAATTTTACAATAACTTAAGGACTAATGTCAAGTTTTTAGTATTTGAGACTACTAATACTATCAACAACAGCAGAAATCTCAACCTTTGCATCCTTAAGTGTTGTTTGTGTTCTCTCTGCGAGTTTTCGTACTTCATCTGCAACAACAGCAAATCCTCGACCATGTTCACCAGCACGAGCTGCTTCGATAGCTGCGTTTAGAGCAAGCAGATTTGTCTGATCAGCGATGTCAGAAATAGTGTCTAAAACAGTAAAAATATTTTGTGATTGACCTTGAAGGTGAGAAAGATTGTTGTCAAACTCTATGTGATGCTCATCTTTTATTTCTTCTCTTTTTTTAAGTCCATCGAGGTCTAATCGTAAGCTCTCTTTTTGCGTTTTAATTTCGCTCAGTTTAGCTTCTAAAACTTCTATCATATTAACATAGTTAGCTTTGATAGCTTTTGCTTCACTTTGCATCTCTTGATTGATTTTTTTAAGAGAATTGTTTTCATATTTTAACTCACTGTTTTTTCCACTACTACTATCTTCTATGGATTTTGTTTGTGATTGTAGTGATATAATTGTTTGAGAAAGTTCTTTGTTTTGATGTTCAAGTTCACGAGCGAGTGGTAGACCATCATTGCTTCCATCTTCACTAAATCTTTTAACTAAAAAATAGCCTATCATTAAACCAATAAAAAGAGCGATGACACTTATAATAATAGTATAAAGGTAAGATTCTTTTTTTATGATTTTATCTCTATAAACTATCTTGTTTTTGTAAATTATCTTATCTTTATAAATTATCTTTATTTTTTCACTATCATACACTTGATTTTGCATCAATTTTGTGGCTTTGTCGTTCATAGCTGTATAAAGATCTATAAATTTTTGCACTTGATTAGGTGTGAGTTTATTGTTGGCTTGCAAATTAGAGAGTACAAGTAGAGTCTGTTTTTTGATTAATGTTAGAGATTTTAACTCAGTTTCATCAAGCGAAAGAGCAGTTGTTATCTTATCATGTGTTAAAATTATAAAGTAGTAAAGAGATACTTTTTCTTCAGGTGTCAGCTTAGTAGAAATTTTGTCAATTTCTGAGTTGAGTTCTTTATAAGTCTTGTTGAAATCTGAACTATAAAGAGATAGTGCCATGAATAAAACTGCTAAAAATATTTTCATAAAGTTATTTTAGCATTTTTTATATTGTTTACGCATAAATACTTTTATTAAAATTATCAAATTCTTTAAGTGTTTTTTCTAGTAACTTTTGAGACTCTTTTAACAGTTTGCTGATGATATCTTCATGACTTATTTCTTGAGGAAGTTCAAGTTTATCCAGAGCCTTGTCAAATGTTTTAACGATATGTTTTTTTACATTATTATTTTCGTTTATAGTTCTCTCTTGATTTGGTTCAAATATACTTGCTATTTGTCTCGCAAGTTTTGTCACAGGAGATGAAGGAGCATCTTTTCCCAACTCTTTTAAAAAGTTATCAATAAACGGCTGTGCTATCTTCATAAATTCATCTATCTCTTTTTGGTCTTGTGCATCTATTCCATTACTTTGGATTGAGAAATTAAAAGACTGCATAGAAGAAAAACTAGCTCTCGTTTGGGAACCATTTTCATCTTTAGTGTGCGAAAAAGAAGTTGAGTGTTCATTAGAGAAATCCATTTTGATAAGGTCACCACTTGATGTTCTCATTGCAATATTTAAGTCATGTGTTCTATAAGTATCTACGCCATAAGATGTATTCATAATATTTTCTCCTCATTGATAAGTGCCTGACCATAATAAATGACATATTTAATGAGAAGAGAAACTATGATATACAAGGCAAAAGACCGAAGGAGCTACTAGTAGCTTCAAGGGCTTTTAACGCGGTAGATTGTAGTTTCTCTTCTCACCCGAAGGGCAACATTTAAAAGGCTTATCTTCTGCGT
>JASFZD010000032.1:0-18230 GCA_045046645.1 Sulfurimonas sp.
TGTAATGTATGTTGGTTCTAAAACAGGTAGAGATGGTCTTGGTGGTGCAGTAATGTCATCTGACTCATTTACGGAAGAGTCAAAATCTTTACGTCCTACCGTTCAAGTAGGTGACCCTTTTACAGAAAAACTTCTTTTAGAAGCCTGTATGGAACTTTTCAAAACTGACCATGTTGTTGGTATCCAAGATATGGGTGCTGCGGGTCTTACTTCTTCTTCTTTTGAAATGGCAGGACGTTCGGGTTCAGGAATGATTATGCACCTTGACAAAGTACCGGCTCGTGAAGAGAATATGACACCGTATGACTTTATGCTTTCTGAGTCTCAAGAACGTATGCTTATCTGTGCTAAAAAAGGTTCAGAGCAAGAAATTATTGAGATCTTTGAAAAATGGGACCTTGCAGTTGCCGTAATTGGTGAAGTTACTGCTACAGGAACTATGGAACTTTTCTGGCATGGGGAAAAATGTGGAGAGGTTCCTGTTGACCCAGTTTCAGAAGAAGCTCCAGTACTTAACCGTCCAATGACAGAACCTAAATACCTAAAAGATTTAGATAAGGTAGAAATCACAGACTTTGATTCTGTGTCTAATCAAGAGGCGTTCACAAAACTTATGTCTTCTATGGAAGTAGTCGATAAGGGTTGGATTTATGAGCAGTATGACTCAATGGTTCAAACCAACACAATTAAAAAGGGTGGTTCTTTAGACGCTTCTGTAATTCGTGTAAAAGAGAATGGCAAAGCACTTGCAATGAGTTCTGACTGTAATGTACGTCACTGTTACATTGACCCTAAGGGTGGTGCAGCAGCAGCAGTAATTGAGTCAGGAAGAAATGTTGCAATGACAGGTGCTCAACCTTTAGCAATTACCGATTGTCTTAACTACGGTAATCCTGAAAATCCAGAAGTTATGTGGCAGTTTGGTCAAGGTTGTTTGGGAATTAAAGAGGCTTGTTCTGAACTAAATACACCGGTAATTGGTGGAAATGTTTCTTTATATAATGAAACCAATGGTGTCTCTGTTTTCCCAACCCCTTCAATTGCAACGGTTGGTGTAAATGATGACGAAAACAAGGTTCTATTTAACTCTTTTCAAAAAGAGGGAAATACACTTTACCTTTTAGGTGAAACAAAATCTGAGTTCGGTGGTTCTTTATACATGAAAGAACTACACGGTAAAGTAGCAGGAAAACTTCCTGAGATTGATTACGCAAAAGAGTTAAGTCTTTGGAATACAGTAATTAATGCCAACAAAAAAGGTCTTTTAGCTTCGGCAAAAGATTGTTCATCAGGTGGACTTGCCGTAGTTATCGGAAAAATGGCAGCAGTAAGTGACATGGGCGCAAGTGTAAATGTTACAACGAACAACGACAATGACATCTTCTCTGAAACTTTCTCAAGAGCAGTAATCGAAGTTAGCCCTCTTAATGCTCAAGCCTTTGAATCAATGGTTGATGGTTTAGCCTGTGAAAAAATCGGAACGGTTGGTGGCAACAAAATTGTTGTTAATGATGTTTCTATGGATATGGCTGAACTTAAAGGCTTATACTTCGATACCTTCAAGAAAGTAATCGAACAAGACATCTAACTAAAATATATTTTAGTAGAAGTGTAAAACTTTACACTTCTGTTATACCTCATTCTCCTCTCTAAACTATTAATAAAACTTATAATATGTGTAAATATGATTAATAATATTAATTTTTATTTAATCCTTATAATGCTATAAATTAAATATATATCATTTTTTTGATAGTTTATAATCTTCATAGATAAAGGAAAAACTATGCAGTTTTCAAGTATTTATTATAAATTAGGAAGTGTAAAATGAATGACAAATCTATATTTTTAGATACTGAAAGAGGAAAAACAAAATCAAATGCAACAGAAATTCCTTCTATCTCTTTACCTAAAGGAGGAGGTTCTATAAAAGGTATTGATGAGAAGTTTTCTGTCAATGCTATCAATGGAACAAGTTCATTTTCTATACCTCTGCCTTCTTCAGAAGCAAGAAGCCTATCTCCTTCTCTTAATCTATCTTATAACTCGGGTACAGGAAATGGTGTTTTTGGATTAGGCTGGTCACTTGAATCTGAATCTATCAAACGAAAAATAGACCGAACTTTACCTCAATACTTAGATGCTATAGATTCAGATGTTTATATTTTTTCAGGAGTTGAGGATTTAGTTCCTGAATTTAAAAAAGAAGGTAGTGTTTTTTTAAAAGATGATAATGATGAATATATTATAAGAGAGTCATTAAATGGTGAATATACTATTCGATATTATAAACCACGGATTGAAGGACTTTATGCTCGTATAGAGAGATGGTTGAGTAGTAAAGATGGTCATATAAAATGGCGAGTGATTACAAAAGACAATATAAGTACACTTTTTGGTTGGACAGAATTATCAAGAATTACGAATCCTAAACATCAAAGTCAAATTTTTGAGTGGTTACCAGAATTTGTTTTTGATGACAAAGGCAATAGTATACATTACCTCTATAGAAGAGAAGATAATGTTGGCTTTAATAAAACTCTTCTTCATAATAAGAACCGCTATTTAAATGATGAAATCACTTATACCAATCTCTATCTTGATAAAATACTCTACGGGAACAAAACTCCCTATAAAAAATTTAATGATAATTTTCAAATAGAAACAGACTATATGTTTCAAACAGTTTTTGATTATAAAAAAGATGGGGAAAAAGATTGGAATTTTAGAGAGGATGCCTTTTCATCTTATCGTTCAGGTTTTGAAATACGAACAACAAGGCTCTGTAGAAAAGTTTTACATTATCATTGTTTCGATGAACTCTCTTCAGCTGCTACGCTTGTCAAGTCATTAGACCTTAACTATGATACAAGGCAAGAAAATTTCACCTTCTTGGTAGCTACAACCTCTACTGGATATATTAGAAAAGAAGACAATACCTACAGTAGTAAAAGTATGCCTTCTATGGAGTTTACTTACCAAGAACATGAGTGGAGTGAAAGTATCCACACGCTATCATCAGAAAATTTAAAAAATGCTCCTGTAGGTTTTGATGAATCACAGTACCAGTTTACAGATCTTTATAATGAAGGGTTGTCCGGTATTTTAAGTGAACAAGATAATGCTTGGTATTATAAACACAATCTTGGTAATGGTCATTTTGAACCTGCTAAAAAAGTAACAAGTAGACCTTCTTTTAGTGGGGTAGGTCAACAGTTGCAATTTGCTGATTTAGATGCTGATGGACGGAAACAGCTTGTTCATAGCAGTGAACCAAGAGGTTATTTTGAATTAAATGATGAAGATGAGTGGGAAAACTTCAGCTACTTTGACTATAGAGCAAATATAAATCTCAATGATAGTAATACACGAATGATAGACCTAAATGGTGATGGAAAACCAGATTTGATAATAAGTGAAGAGTCGGCTTTTATCTGGTACGAATCACTAGGAAAAAAAGGTTATGCTCCAGCAAAAAAAGTTTCACATGAATTAGATGAAGAACAAGCTCCAAATGTTATTTTTTCAGATAAAACACAGAGTATATTTCTGGCAGATATGAGTGGTGATGGTTTGGTGGATATCGTACGAATTAGAAATGGAGAAATCTGTTATTGGTCAAATCTAGGTTATGGCAGATTTGGAACTAAAGTAAATATGGACAATGCCCCTTGGTTTGACTATAGTGATGCTTTTAACCCAGATTATATTCGTATCTCAGATATAGATGGTTCGGGTGTTCCTGATATTATCTATCTTGGTAAATCTAAATTTTCTTGTTGGAAAAACCTAGGAGGAAATGGATTCTCTAAAACTCCGTTTGAGATAACAAACTTTCCTCATATAGATAACCATGCTAAGATTACTATCACAGACCTACTAGGCAATGGTCTTGGTTGTATTGTTTGGTCAAGTAGTTTAGAAAAAGATGCACAAGCACCTCTAAAATATATTAACCTTACCAATAGTGAAAAACCTCATATTATGAAAAGCTATAAAAATAATCTTGGCAAAGAGGTCTCATTTGAGTATAAACCTTCAACACAATACTATATAGAAGATAAACTAGCAGGTAATCCATGGATAAGTAAATTGCCATTTCCTGTTTATTGTGTTTCAAAAACTACAAGTAAAGATACCGTTAGAGGTTCTTCTTTTGTGTCTTTATACTCTTACCATCATGGTTATTATGACCATACAGAGCGTGAGTTTAGAGGTTTTGGAATGGTTGAGCAAAGAGATGTTGAAAGTTTTGAAGGAGAATTAGACCAAGCGCCTGTTATTACAAAATCTTGGTCTCACATTGGTAAGTTTATCAATCATAATAATATATTAACTCAGTATGCTCATGAATATTGGTATGAAGTAATGGCAAAAGAAGGTTTTGATGTAACACATAATGAAATTGCATTGGATGATGCAGAGCTTATAGATTCTCAAAACTTAACGATTCAAGAGTGGCAAGAAGCATTAAGAGCATGTAAAGGTGTCTCCTTACGTTCAGAAATTTTTTCACAAGAGAAAGAAGATAGAAAAAAAGAACTTACTCCTTATAGTGTAAATACACAAAACTATAAGATAAGACTTCTGCAACCTCAAGGTAAAAATAGACATGCTGTTTTTGCTCTAAGTGAATTGGAATCTCTTAGTTATAGTTATGAAAGAGAGATAGAAGACCCAAGAATAGCTCACAATCTTAATATAAAACATGATGAGTATGGTAATGTTTTAGAGTCTGCTACAGTAGTTTATCCTCGTAGTGTAGTTGATACTTTACTACCACAACAGATAAGAGATAAACAAAATCAAACTATTATTACCTATGTAGAGAATTGTTTTACAAATGATATAAACAGTGAAGATAACTATCGTCTAAGAGTACCATCGGAAGTCAAAACTTATGAACTAACGGGTGTTGTGAAATCATCCCAACTTTTTACAGTAGCTGATTTTAAAAATATACTTTTAACGGAAACAGAAGTTTCTTATCATATAACTAGTGAATCTCTTGAAGGGTCTCAAAAAAGAGTGATTGAACATGTTCAGACACTTTATTACAAAAATGACTTAAGCGGTCATTTACCTCTTTGTAAGTTGGAATCAAAAGCACTTCCTTATGAAAACTATCAATTAGCGTATACGCCTGAGCTTCTCTCTTATATCTATGATAAAAAAGTAGATGACACATTAATGATAGAAGGTAAGTTTGCAAACAATCTAGATAATAACTGGTGGATTCGTTCAGGCAAAGCGCTGTTTAATGCAGATAAGTTTTATCTACCTATCTCTTTTACTGACCCTTATGGTGCGACAACGACAGTAGAATATGATGATTATATTCTATATATTAAAACAACTACAGATGCTTTAGGACATCAGTCTATGGTTGAAGAGTTTAATTTTTATACACTCTCTCCTCAAAAAATGAAAGACCTAAATGACAATATATCAGAAGTCCTTTTTGATGAGTTAGGTTTAGTTAAAGCGATGGCACTTAAAGGAAAAGGTGATGAAGCTGATAATTTAGAGGGGCTTAATGCTTTTACTCAAAGTGATGAAAAGGATTTAATAAAAGAGTTTTTTGATACGAGTGATGATACCTTAAAAGAAAAAGCAAATAGCTTACTCCAACATGCAACAACAAGATTTGTTTATGATTTCAACTCTACTCCTGTATCTGTAGCCTCCATAGTAAGAGAAGAACATTTTAAAGATAATCCACACTCTGCTCTACAGATAGGGTTTGAGTACAGTGATGGTATGGGCGAAGTGATAATGAAAAAAATACAAAGTACACCCAAAGATGAAAAAGCTAGATGGATAGGAAGTGGTAGAACAGTACTAAACAACAAAGGTAAGGCAGTAAAAGAGTATGAACCTTATTTTTCTCCTACTGCAAAATATGATAGTTTTGAAGTAATGCAAGAGATAGGTGTGACTCCTATAATCTATTATGATGCTATGGGAAGAGTTCTCAAAACTATAATGCCTAATGGTACGTTTTCAAGAGTAGAGTTAGATAGTTGGAAACAGAGCAGTTATGATGTTAACGATACTGTTTTAGAATCTAGTTGGTATCGTGAGCGTATGGTTCTTGATGATAATCATAAAGATAAAATTTCAGCCCAAAAGGCAGCTAAACATGCCAATACACCAACAGTAGAGCATTTTGATACTTTAGGAAGAGGCATTTTGTCTATAACTCATAACAGAGACAAAGAAAATAATGATATTTTTATCTCAACTTATGTTGAGTTGGATAGTGAGAGTAATCTACTAAGTGTAATAGATGCTAGAGGTAATGTAGTTATGCGTTACAAGTATGATATGTTGGGAAATCTAGTCTATGAAGATAGTATGGATAAAGGAAAACGATGGTTACTGGTCAATATATTGGGAAATCCTTTACGGACTTGGGATGAACGAAACCATGAGTTTTCTTATTTTTATGATATTTTGCATCGACCTATAGAAAGCAAAGTAAAAGATAACAATGGACTTAATAATATCTATGAGAAGATTATCTATGGAGAAGAAAAGAGTAAAAATCTTGTTGGTCAAGTTCTAAAGCATTATGATACAGGTGGAGCAGTAGAGACTCCAGAGTATGACTTTAAAGCTCAAGCCTTATTTACAACTAGAAAACTGTTTAAAAATTACAAATTAGTAGCCGATTGGACAGAGGAAAATATAGAAGATGACAATAGTTTTGAAAACAAAACTTATTTATTTACCAATAAAACAGATGCGCTTGGTAGAG
Source organism: Sulfurimonas sp. (assembly GCA_045046645.1). Lineage (GTDB taxonomy): Bacteria > Campylobacterota > Campylobacteria > Campylobacterales > Sulfurimonadaceae > Sulfurimonas. Next base: position 6,761 of record JASFZD010000032.1, read on the forward strand.
TAACAAAGCAGATAACTCCTGATAATAGAAAAATAACTTTTGAATACAGTGAAGCAGGAACACTCAGAACACAAAAGGTTGATGGCAAAGTTTATATTAAAAATATAGAGTACAATGAAAAGGGACAACGAGAAAAGATACTCTATGGCAATAATGTTCTTACTAGCTACGAGTATGATAAAGAAACCTTTGGACTAAAACATCTGCTGACTTTAGATAATAGTAAAAAACTTCAAGACCTGCATTACACTTATGACCCAGTAGGAAATATTACTCATATAGAAGATAAAAGTGATTCTAACTCTTTTTATAATAATGAAATCATAGAACCGAATGCAAGCTATACCTACGATGCACTCTACCAACTTATAGAAGCTACAGGTAGAGAAAATAACATCATGCCATCTCATGGAAGTAAAGACAACTGGAATGATACTCTGTATAAAAATTCTATAGCAATGCGTAACTATCTACAACAATACAGTTATGATGAGATAGGCAATGTTACAAAAATGCAACACTCTGCAACAGGTGGAGATTGGCGTAGAAATTATGAGTATGAAGAGCATAACAACCGACTTATAAGTACACAGGTTGGAGGTAATAGATATCTCTACTCTCATCATGAAGAACATGGTTATATAGAAAGTATGCCTCATCTTCAAGAGATGGCTTGGAACTTTAAAGAGGAGCTTGTTAAAACCATTAGTCAAAGACGAACAGATGGTTCAATAGCTGAAACCACTTACTATCAATACGATGGTGGGGGTCAGCGAATACGAAAAATCACTGAAAACCAAGCCAATGCAGGAGAAACTCCTAGTCTTAAAAATCAACGAATCTATATAGGAAACTATGAGGTTTACCATGAGAATAATAACTCAGAACGTATAACCCTTAGCCTTATGGATGAAGAGCATCGTTTTGTGATGATAGAGAGTCAAGAAGATGAGAAATTGATTCGTTATCAACTTCATAATCATCTAGGTTCTAGTAGTTTAGAGTTAGATGATAATGCAAAACTAATCAGCTACGAAGAGTACCATCCTTTTGGAACTACAGCTTATCAAGCTGTTAGTAAAACTATAAAATCTACAGCCAAACGCTACCGATACACAGGAATGGAACGTGATGAAGAGAGTGGTTTTTCTTATCACTCTGCTCGGTATTATCTTCCTTGGTTAGGAAGATGGTTGAGTGTAGACCCTATTGAAGATGGGGTGAATGTTTATGCTTATGTTGGGAATAGTCCTATAAATAGTTTAGATACAACTGGGGAAAATTCTGAGTCTATTATTTCAAGCATAAAGAATGGAGACGAGATTGGATACGACAAGCTTAATCTTTCTCCGATAAGCACGGCTCTCACTACAATCGATCTTTTAAAGAATGCATATGTAAAGGCTGCAGAAAATGAAAAAACCATGTATAGAAATAGTTTAAAAGAACTTAAAATGGAATATGACTTAAGCTATGAAAAACTTAAAACTGAGACTAGTGTAAGCAAAGCAAAACTTAATACTAATCTTAATTCAAGTCTTAATCAACTTAATAATAATAAATATGATAAAGCAATTCATAGGCAATATCTATTAAGGAAAAATTATGCAGTACAAACAAAAAAGTTAGCTAATAAGTATGTTCAAAAACTAGATAAAATCACTGCAAATTTTACTAATAAATTAGCCAAAATAAAACTACCTTCTAAGTTTTACAAATTAGTTCCTAGTACTAGTAAAATAGCTCCTGGTGTTAGTAAGTTGGCTTTATTTGGAGCAGTGGTAAGTACAATTACTATGGTGCAAAAAATATGGAATGATGCAGAAAAGCTAACTCGTGGAGAGATTAGTGGTACAGAATATGCAAAAAGAGCTACATGGAATATAGCTTCAACTGTTGTAGGAATAGCTATTCCTTTTTTTGGAGAAATAAGTACAGGGATATCTTCAGTTGTTAAAAATGAATTTAATGACTTTGTAAAATCTTTACCTACTAAAACAAGAAGAGACATGGATACAACAATAAAAGTTTTTTCGGGTTCTGGTAGTCTTGATCAAATTGAATATATTATGAAGAAATTTGCAGGGTATTAATAATAAAAAGGAGAAAAAATGGAACCAATAAAATTAGAACACCAATCAGCTCTAAGAGGGCTAAAGATAGGTAGAGTGAAAATCACCAAAGAGATGTTTGATGATAAAGAAGAAGCGGTTAAAGCTTTTCAAAAAAGATATTTTCTTAAAGTTACAGGAATAGTAGACAAAGATACAGCATATAAACTAAAGAGTATTGCAGCGAGTCAAGGTCTTGGTGCTAAACAAATCAAAAGACCTATGGTAGATGACTTACAAGCATGTTCTGTTAAAAGACTTAGTCTCAATATGATCACGGATGAAACTCCTTTTTCTGCTGTTGGGGTACTCCAAAAAAACCTTGCCTATTTGGGATATAAAATATACCTAAATGAACATAAGATAGACAATGAAGAGATGAAAAGAAATGATCAAAGTGTTTTTGGTAAAAGTACACTCAAGGCTGTAAAAGCTTTTCAAAAAGATGAGAATCTTCCTCAAACAGGTATATTTGACAATATAACCCGAAAAGCATTAAATGATAAAATTTTAAAAGATAGGCCTAAGGCAAAGATTTTTCATCCCTATAGGATTAGAGGTTCTGTACGGGATATAGAGTGGAATGGAAAACCGGAAATGATGATAGAGGTTTCTGAAGTACCTCCTTTTAACAAAGAAAAAACCATTATTCCTGTTGAAAAATCTAATTATGACAATGGTTTTTTTGATGTAATATACAATGCTCCTATAGATGAAAAAACAGGAGCGGTAAAAAAACCTTTTCATATAGTAGTTAAGCTCTATGACAAATCAAGTACAAAACCTGTTGCCACGCAAACGCATCATAATGTCTCTTCTGTTCACTGGGTAAACTTTGTACAAAATGGTGTTAACCCAGATGTCTACAAAGGAAATTATAAAGGCTTGTCTGAATATGAAACTATTGTTAAAGAATTAAAAATAGAAGAGAATTCTTCTTTAAAAAATGATACAAATAAAAATATTTCCAATAAAGAAATACTAGAAATTAGCAAAATATCTTTAATACCACTAAGTCATATTTTAAAAGAAAAGATACTAACACTTAGTAAATATTCCGCCATACCTGTAAATCATATTGTGAGCGTTATATATGCGGAGTTTATAAGAGAATATATTGGAGATTCTGTGCTAGAAAGTGAACTCTTTTATGCATTTATTCTGCTAAATAAAGATACTAGTTCTTTTGATAACCTTCTGAAAACTCTTAAAGATATACCTAAAACTGTTGAGAACTTAGCCATAGAAATAGCTCTGTTAACTAAAGATATGAAAAAAGAGTTAATTGCTAATGCGATTAAAGAAAACCTTGTATCTCAACAGATAAAGATAAACACAGATAAAATCTTGGAAGTACTTTCAAAATACCAAATAGAATACACTTTATCTAAAAATATTTTAGTAGGAAAAATGAGTCTCAACTTGTTGTTAGGCTTATCAGATGTAAAAGAATCAGACTATACTAAGATTGCTCTAGCTTATATCTCAACGCAAGAATTTTCTAAGGCTTTTTGGACAAAGACAAGAGAAATACCAAAGATAGAGAGTTTTCGTAAAGTTGTTGAGATAGGAAGTATGGTTGATAATGATTACAAGATATTAGAAGAACTTGCAGATGCAGTTGCTAAACCTAGTGATGTGGCAAAATTAAGTAAAGATGATGTAGATGAAAAGATTCTTATAAAAGCAGAGAAAATGTATCCTGCTATATCGCTCATTGCCAAAATAAAGAATAATTCAATAGATAAAGCGATACCTATTGAGTTAGAAAATTTTATTGATAATAATGATAAATTTAATTTGAATAAAGACAATATAGATGAGTATATAACTACAAATAAAATCAAGATGGATACTAATGCAAAAAATGAGTTAAAAATTGTACAACGTGTACATAGAATCACAACAAACGCAAAGTTAGCCGTTAAGCTTCTCGAACAGAATATACATAATGCTCATCAAATATATGGCATGGGAAAAGCAAGACTTACGCAAGTTTTAAACTCAACACCAACAGAGGTAGATAAAATTTATGCTTCTGCTAAAATGAGACATATGCAAGTTAGTGCTAAGGTGTTAGAATATAAAGAGCTAGTAAATACTCATGGATTTTCTGTTATTTCTACACCAGAAGAGAATGATGCAAAAGCAACCCTCGAAAGACTGTTTGGTTCTATGGACTATTGTGAGTGTGAACACTGCAAGTCTCTCTATGGTCCAACTGCTTACTTGACAGATATACTTCATTTCTTAAACCAACAACCTTCTACAACGAAAGGTATAACGGTTAAAGATGTGCTTTTTGAACGACGAGCTGACATTGGCACAATTGAGTTGAGTTGTCACAATACATTGACGCCTATTGCTTATATTGATTTGGTTTGTGAAATTTTAGAAAATTATATTTTAAATCTTAATAAGGATAAAGATAAAGAACATGATAAAGCTTGGCTCTATTCTAATATTATTGGAGATTCTAATTATGCTATTAATAACTCTTTTGATCTTAATGCAGAGCAGATAGAAAGCTATCTTAACTATATGCAAGTGCCAAGATATAGGTTGATGGAGACCTTTAATGAGGAAGAAGTTGATGTGGCTATGTCGTTTTTTGGTATTAGAGGACAAGAGAAAGATAGAATAATTGGAAGCAATAATGCGTCTATAGAAACTACTAATGCTTCTGATTTTATGCAAAAAACTGGACTATCCTATAAAGAGTTGTTGTTATTGGTACAAGTAGATTACTTGAATGAATTGAGAATTGAAAATGAAGGTTGTACTCTAGAAAAACAAAAGTTAGAAAATGTAGCCTTTTCAAGAGCTGATAGTTTTATACGTTTATGGAAACATACATCTTGGGAGATGAAAGAACTTAATTTGTTAATTATGCATAAGTATATAGGCAATAAAGTTATAGATAACAATACATTGATTAATCTGAAATATGTTAAACAGATTCAAGATATATTGGGCTTGTCTATAGAAAATATTTTAGATCTCTTTACAGGTGATAATAGTACGCTAAAACCTTATATGCAAGATTTCTATTTCTTTTTAGAAAAAATAAAATACGACACAGTTACTAAACCAAAAGAGCTTTTTAATGCACTCAATGAGTTTAATAATATACAATCTTCACCCTTATCCCTTTTAGAGTTAGAGTATTGTCTCAATGGTAACAAGGACTCTGTTATAGGGTTAAGAAAAGATACGATTGCAAAGATTACAGAAGAGTTGTCGGAAATATTAAAAAACAGTAAAGATAGTGATCAAAGTATTAAAATGCACATTGCTCAAAGTTTTGACATAGAACAGCAACACGCTTCAATTTTAATAGACAGTATGAAGATATTTAAAAAAATAGAATTAACTGAGAAAATAGAATTTAGTGAAGAAGATTACAGACTCTTACATCGAAATGCTCTTCTAATTTCTAAAATGTCTATGGAAGCAAAAGATTTAGCATGGTTTATAGATACTAATAATTTTAGTTCTGTAGAAACTTTTAATTTTAACAATTATGAAAATACTTTTAATAATTGGCATAATCTTTATATTTTCTTGACGTTTAAGAATAGTTTTCCTGAACCTGAAAACGCTTCATTGGTAGAGGTACTTACTCTAGCCATACAAGAGAATTTAAATGTAAAGCAAAAAATCGCAGATTTAACACAAAGAGATGTTGATGATATTTTAGATGGAAACTATAAAGAGGCTTCTTTTTATCAGCAATTACTGATAGGATTTGCTCAAGAAAAAGTACTTAATATAGGTATGAAAAAGATGAAATACTTGATACCTGTAGCCGATGAAGAGAGTCTAGAAGAGACTGTAAAAGAGATTCGAGAAGGTATTGATAAGAAAAGTTTAGATTTATTAGATAATACCACTCGAGAGAAAAAGCGAACGGCTTTAGTTGAGTATCTTCTCTTGTATTCTCAAAAACACACACCTTTATCTCCATGGATGGATAGTGACTCTTTATATAAGCACTTTCTTATAGATGTTGAGATGAGTGCTTGTCAAATGACTTCTCGTGTAAAACAAGCTTTGAGTTCTATTCAACTCTTTGTTCAAAGATATTTTTTAAACTTGGAAGAAAATATTAAAATAACAAATGAACAAAAAGAGGACAAAAGCACTCAAAATAGTTGGTCTCAATGGAAATGGATGAAAAATTATAGAGTTTGGGAAGCTAATCGCAAGATATTTTTCTATCCTGAAAACTGGTTAGAACCAGAACTTCGTGATGATAAAACAGAAATTTTTAAAACACTTGAAAATGCTCTGATGCAAAATGAGATAAGTGATGAATATGTTGAGGAGGTCTTTAAAAGTTATCTACATGAGATGGATGAGTTATCAGACCTTGAAGTCACTGCTCATTATCATGAAAAGGAAGACTCTATAGATATGGTTCATGTGATTGCCCGAACAAAGGCTATTCCTAGTATCTATTATTATCGTACTTATGATATGAAGTATAGTCGTTGGAGTAGTTGGGAAAAAATTGATGGTGATATAGATGGGGATACACTTGTTCCTGTGGTTTACAATCGTAAATTACATCTTTTCTGGTTGCAATTTATGGAAAAACCTATAAATAGTAAAAAGATACCTGAAGCACAACCAACAGATGAACCAACGGATGCTCCTGAAGCATCAAAAGTTTTAGAAATTCAACTGGTATGGAGTGTGAAAAATTTTAATGGATGGTCATCTAAAAAAATCTCTAATCAAAAGTTAATTCACCCATGGAATCGTCCAAAGTTCTCTTACTTATTAAAACCAAACTATAAAGTAGATGAAAATGAACTTTTTATCAATATCTATCTGTCTACATCAAAAGAATTTAATAATACCAAATTTTATGACCCAAGCAAAAAGATGAATCCTAAAGGAGAAAGAGACCCTCATTATAGTAGCGGTGTAGTTTGGTCAGCTGGAGATAATAGAAAGGAAATTATAAATTCTTTAAAAAATCCAACATATGTTACACGTACAAGATTTAATGAAACCTATCAACCTTGGCACTCTTCCTCTTTTGTATTTGATGGTAATGTAAAAGAAGTAAGAATAAAAGGTCTTGGAAATCCAACGTGGAATCCAAATCTAAAAGACTCTTATGACAAAATTTATCAAGATTTTGAAGAAGATGGCCGAGCAATGATAAAATTTGCTAACGAACATGAAGATAGTTTAAAACTACCAAGAGGAATGCATTATCATTATAATTATTTAACCAATAACACTACAAATAGTAAAAATATTAATGAACTAAAGCTATTGTCAAATAGATATAATTTAAAGTTATGGGAGGAAAAAACTCCAAAATCATTTAGATTAATTGTCTCACAGCAAGATTTACAATTAGACATAAGAAAAAAACTTCACCCTTTCTTTTATCAAGATAGTAAGAGAGCTTTTTTTATAGAACCTGAAAAAGAATATAAAGCCACTTCTTTTTACCACCCTTATACAGCACTGTTCATGCGTGAACTCAATCGAGATGGAGTCAAAGGGTTGTTTAATAGAGGTTTACAAGTAAACCCTGAATTGTATGTTTCTAAAAGTAGTATGAGTGATACGGTTGACTTTAGTTTGGATGGAGCCAATGCTATTTATAATTGGGAACTCTTTTTTCATGCACCATTGATGATAGCCAATAGACTTATGCAAAATCAAAAATTTGAAGAAGCGATGAAATGGTTTCATTATATTTTCAATCCTACCAATATTGATGATGCCGATTCTCCTCAACGATTTTGGATTACGAAACCATTTTATAAGACATCTTCCCAAAAGTACCAAAAAGAAAGAATCGATACCTTACTGTCAAATATTAATAAAAACAATGATGAACTTAATAATCAACTCAATGCCTGGAAAAATAATCCCTTTAATCCACATGTGATAGCAAGTTATAGAACGGTGGCTTACCAAAAAAATGTTGTTATGAAGTATATAGATAACCTAATAGCATGGGGAGATATGCTCTTTAGAAGAGACTCTATGGAGTCTATTAATGAAGCTTCATTGCTTTATATGTTGGCATATGAAATTCTAGGAAAGCGTCCCACTGAAATTAAGAAAAAAGATAAAGATACAACTCATAATTATGATTATTTAGAAGATAAATTAAATGATATTTCAAATACTATTGAAAATAGCATCTCTTCAGAGAAAAAGATTATTGACAGCGCAGATGCTGCACCATTACCAATGAGTAAAAGCTTCTATTTTTGTACTCCACACAATGAACAAATAGCTCAATATTGGGACAAAGTAGAGGATCGTTTGTTTAAAATTCGTCACTGTATGAATATTAAAGGGATAGTCCGTCAGCTTCCTCTCTTTGAACCTCCAATTGATCCTGCTCTTTTAGTAAAAGCTACTGCAGCAGGAATGGATATTTCAGAGGTATTAAACAACGTAGCTGCTACTTCACCAAGTTATAGGTTTAGAGTGACATTACAAAAAGCTATAGAGTTTACAAATGACCTAAAGCAGTATGGCGACAAACTTTTATCTACGTTAGAGAAAAAAGATGCTGAGTCATTAGCCATTTTACGCTCAGAACATGAGACTGAACTCCTTGAAGCTGTTACTGATATTCGTAAGAGACAGATTGAAGAGGCAAAAGAGCAAATTAAAGTTCTTCAGAAAAATAGAACAAGCATAGAAGAACGATATTTATATTATTTAGATATTGAAAAGGTTAGCAATAATGAGAGACTACATCTTGATAAGTTAAGTAAATCTCAAATATTTCAAAAAGATGCACAAAATGTACGTACGATTGCAAGTGTTGTTGCCTTAATTCCAGAATTTCATTTAGGAGTTTCTGGGTTTGGTGGTTCACCACATACAGTAATGCAAATGGGTGGTTTTGCAATTTCAAAGGCTCAAAATATTCTTGCTGATATCCTTAGTACTGAAAGTAGTGTTGCTTCTTATGAAGCAAACAGAGCTTCAATCCTAGGTGGGCACGACAGAAGATATGATGATTGGAAATTACAAGAACGGTTAGCTAAAAAAGAGTTGGACTCTATTGATAATCAAATACTTGTCGCTGAAATCCGAGAAGGTATTACTCAAAAAGAGCTAGAAAATCACAACAAACAGATAGAAAACTCAAAAAGTATAAACAGTTATATGAAAAATAAATTCACCAATAAAGAACTCTATAACTGGATGACAAGTCAAGTGTCAACACTCTATTTTCAAGCTTATGAATTGGCTTACAGTATGGCAAAAAAAGCTGAAAAAAGTTATAACTATGAGTTGGGAACAGAAAAATCAAACATTATTCAAGGTGGGTATTGGGATAGTCTACATAAAGGTCTTTTATCTGGCGATAAACTTATGAGTGATTTACGAAAACTTGACGAGACTTATATGGAAAAAAATAAGCGAGGTTTTGAAATCACTAAACATATTTCATTGGCACAAATATTTCCAAAAGAATTAATGACCTTAAAAACTAAAGGAAGTTGTGAAATTAAGCTTCCTGAATGGCTGTTTGATATGGATTACCCTAGCCACTACATGCGTAGAATTAAAAGTGTTTCTTTGAGTATTCCATGCATTGTTGGACCTTATACAAGTGTTAATTGTACATTAACTCTAATTCAGAGTTATGTGCGAAAATTAGGAGAAGATTTATCTCCTTCAGCACATAATCCAGATAATGCTTCTATTGTTACAAGTAGTGGACAAAATGATAGTGGTATGTTTGAGTTAAACTTTCATGATGAACGCTATTTACCATTTGAAGGAGCAGGGGTTGTCTATAGTGAGTGGAAAATAGAGATGCCTAAACAGCATAATAATTTTAATTTTGATTCACTTTCAGATGTTATTATGCATATTAATTATGTAGCTTTAGCTGACACTCCTGATAATGCAAGAGAAATATCTACTGAGATGAATGTACTGTTTAATTTAAAAGATAATTTTCCTACAGAGTGGCATAGATTAAAAAATGATACCAATTTTGATGGTAGATTTGAGATAAAACCGGAACATCTTCCTTTTAGATTGCGTCCTAAAATTAATTCTTTAACAATTCAAAAAGAATATTCAGAAATAAATAAAGAAGTTAATGCACTATTAGAAGGAAAAAATATAGCTATATTGGAGGAAAAGACTATTTATATTGATAAAAGTAAAATTTCTGATGAAATAGAAAATATTTATATTATAGTTGGTGAAAGTTAATTAATATTTAAGTTGTAGACTACTATACTTTAATTAGTCGGTCAGAGTTTTTAATTAAACTTTACTATATAACGGTTTTATTAATTTGATTAGCCCTTTAAGTTGGGCGTTAATAGAATTACTAAGTAGACGGGACTTCTTATATACTTTCGACTTTAATATTTTTAATAAACTTCCCTCTTAATGGGGGATGTTTATATTACTCTTCTTTTCTAAAATTTCTCATTTAAATTTCATTTAACATTGGTATATTCTCTAATCACTATAGATTCTTCCAAATAAAGTCTAGTACCTATATTAGGCTTGAATATTCAAGCTTCCCCCTAAACCGCTAATGGATGAAACATTTACCTCTTCTTGAATTCTTTGGGTTTGTTCATTATTTATTTCATTATTGATAACTCTTTGTTCATGTAGTTCAGCACTTCTAATAGAAGCTTGTTCTGATATAGATATGTTTGGTGAGATGGCATTATGTACTTGCATGATGTTTCCTTGTATTTGAATACCTAATAATAGAAAAAATATGTGTATTTTTTGTAGAGTAAACTGATAAAACTTTAAACTAAGTAGGAGTATCATTAAGAATAACTATAAAGACAAGGAGTTTTAACATGAGTCATAAACATAAAGCAAAAATTGAGAAATTATTTGAGCATCCAATTTCGGGTAATATTGATATACACAGAATGTTAGGTGCATTAGAGCATTATGGAGCAAAAGTTGATTTAACTAAAAAACATAAAGCAAAAATTCATTTACGTGATGAAGAGTTTGTTTTACCACTTTCACACAGTAATGATCTTTCTAAAGATTCAGTAACCTTACTGCGTCACTTTTTAGAAAAAGTGGACTTAGTTCCTGCAACATTATAAAGAGGCTTAACCCTCTTTAGAGGTGCCCTTTATTAAAAACTACATGACTTCGAGATAAAACGTTTTATAAAAGCGTTTCCTGCAAATCCACCTGCTACAACAAATACCAAGTATAACCATCCTGAAAGTGAAAATTCTGCTATTGGTGTAAATAAGGCACCTACATTACAGCCGTTTGAAAGACGGGTTCCAAAACCCATGATGAAACCACCAAATGCAAAGATGAAAAAAGCCTTGGGTGTGATTTTTAAACCCGCTATA
>JASFZD010000033.1:0-42590 GCA_045046645.1 Sulfurimonas sp.
CAAACCTGAAGTAGTTCTTCTTCAAGATACAGGTATTGGAGTGGCTGAAAGTGCGGCTCGGACTTGTTATGATAGTTTTGAAAATAGTGAAAATGATGTTGTAAAAGAGATAGAACATCAGATGCCAGATGAGGGCATGTGCGATGCTTTAAATGCTATTGATGATTCTAAACTACTTGATGATTTAGCGTGGACTTATTTTCATCACTCTATTTTAGAGCATGCAAACCTTAGTTTTTTAGTGCGTGGTACTTCTCGTGGTGTACTACAAGAACATGCTCGACATCGTTTGCAGGCTATTAGTGTTCGTAGTACACGCTATACTATGAGTGGGATTATTAATGCCTTTGTTGCTTCAAAGCACGGAGGAAATAGAAATTTCTTCATAGATAAAGTGCTTGCGTTTGATATGTTTGTAACAGCAGATGAAGATTATAATCGTGTAGAGATTGGTGGGATGTATGATAAGCTTGATTTTCAATCAAAAAAAGTAGAAGATTTTCACTCTATCGCAGTTGCAAAAAGCTCTATCCCTTTTATAGCGCAATATCAAGAAAATCCACAAGCGCTCTTTGAAGCCCTACAAGCGGGAAAGAAAAAACGCAATGTTGGAGATGCTTTTAAGCATATTATCTCAGATAATGTAAAAGTAGATATGGTTGTGACCTTTAATCTTAGAAGTCTTAAAAATTATTTTTCACTTAGAGATAGTGGAGCTGCTTTTTTTCAGATACGATGGTTGGCTAAAGAGATGATAAAAGTAACACCAAAAAAATATTTAGATTTAATTATAAAACAAAAATAGGAATAAATATGTTTAAAATTACAATGATACTGGCTATTGCCTTTAGTATTGCCTCAAGCTTTAGTTTCAATGCTACTATGTGTGATAAGGTCGCTATGGATCCCCATCAAATGATGCCAGAAGAGTGTCGAAACTACTCTGAAAAAGAGGCAGAAAAAGCTTTTAATAAGACAAAAAAGAAACATGAAAGTAGAAAAGATATTATTAAATTTTCTAAGGATGCAGATGATAAGCAAAATTGAAACAGCTCAAACCCTTCTTGAAGCACTTCCTTACATAAAAAAATATAAAGATGAAGTGTTTGTCATCAAGTATGGTGGTTCTGCTCAGGTTAATCCAGATTTAAAAGATAAATTTGCTCAAGATATTATCTTGCTGTATCTTGTTGGGATTAAACCTGTTATTGTTCATGGCGGAGGAAATAAGATAAATGCTATGCTTGATAAGCTTGAAATTGGTACAGAGTTTGTTGATGGTATGCGTGTAACAAATGAGGAGGTTATGGAAGTGGTTGAGATGGTTCTAAGTGGGAATATTAACAATGAAATCACGACACTACTTAATATGCACGGAGGAAAAGCTCTCGGTATCACAGGTAAAGATGCAAATTTTATAACAGCTGAGCCAAAAGCTAATGGGAAATATGGTCTTGTTGGAGAGATAGTGAATATCAACAATCAGGTCATAGAAAATTTACTCAAAGATAAATTTATACCAGTTATAGCCCCAATCGCTTCAGGTAATGAGATAAATCATCCAGGCTTTAACATAAACGCAGACCTAGCAGCAAGTAAAATAGCTGCATCGCTCAAAGCAAGAAAAATACTTTTTATGACAGATATTGTTGGAGTTTTAGACAAGGATACAAACTTGCTAGAAACACTTACAAAAGAAGAGATAGAACTCTTAAAGTCTGATGGAACTATTCACGGTGGAATGATACCAAAAGTTGATGCTTGTTTAGAAGCTGTAAATGCTGGTGTAGAAAAAGCACATATTATTGATGGTAGAGTAGAACACTCTATTTTACTAGAAGTTTTTACAAGTGAAGGTGTTGGAACAGTTATTAAATCAGCGTAGACTAAAATAAAGGAATAATTAATGCCAAGAAGTGAAATATGTGAATTGTGTGGAAGTGACGAAGAAGTAAGTATTGTTGAGGTACCTCAAGGTATCGCAGGTGAAGATGGAAGTATTTATCTTTGTTTAAACTGTAAAACACAAATCCAAAATGATGAACTAGATGAGACGCACTTTAACTGTTTAAATGATTCTATGTGGAGTGAAGTGACAGCTGTAAAAGTTATGTCTGCCATAGTGCTAAACAAACTTGGTCGTCAAGATTTATTAGAGATGATGTACTTTGAAGAAGCCGAGCAAGCTTGGTTTGACAAAGCAAAGAGTGCAGAGGCTAACAAAGTTGTTTTTCGTGATGCAAATGGCGTAGAACTCAATGCTGGCGATAGCATTGTAATACTTAAAGACCTTGATGTTAAAGGTGCTGGTTTTACTGCAAAACGAGGTACAACAGTGACAAGAATTACACTTCCAAACGATATGGATGATCATGTAGAAGGTCGTGTGAATGGAACAAAAATATACCTAAAAACAGAGTTTATCAAAAAAGCGTAATGAATGCATCTGATAGATTTTATAAAATAGATAAGGATTTTCGCAATCCTTATGCTCGTGATAGAGATAGAATTATTCACTCTGGTTCATTTCGTAAACTAGAGTATAAAACGCAGGTCTTCTTAAATAATGAAGGGGATTTTTTTCGTACGCGTTTAACACACTCCATAGAAGTATCTCAAATTGCTCGTTCCATAACTTCAAACTTAGGACTAAATGAATCTTTGGCAGAGGCTATTGCACTTGCTCATGATTTGGGACATACTCCTTTTGGACATGTGGGAGGAGATACTCTTGATGAATGTTTAAAGGCTGATGGTTTTACGCAAGGGTTTGAGCATAATTTTCAAAGTTTTCGAGTTGTTTCTTCTTTGGAGAAACGATATAAAGAGTTTAATGGTTTAAATCTTACCTTTGCTACATTAGAGGGAATTTTAAAGCACTCTTATCCATACAAAAAAAGTTTTTTACCAAAAAAAATTCATGAACAATTTAATCTCGACACACATCCATCTATAGAAGCGATGATAGTAGACCGTGCTGATGAGATAGCTTATATGAGCCATGACATTGATGATGGGGTAAACTCTGGACTTATTAGTTTTGAAGACTTAAAAACGAGTGAACTTGTACAAGAAATTTTACAAAAAGTTGCTTCAGAGGGTGTTGGATTGGAAAATGATGAGATGTTTCGTTATCGATTTAGCTCCCATCTCATTAACAAACTTGTTTACTCTCTTCTTGAGTATTCTAAAGACAAAATAGAAGTGGGAGAGGTGCTTAGTGCGACAATAGATAGCAAAAAGTCTATTCCTATAGGTTTTACGCCAGAACTTGAAACGCAGATAAAAAAACTCAAAAAAATATTGTTTCAAAAAATGTATCAAAATAAAGCTATTGTAAGAAAGATGTATGCTGGAAAACAAGCAATTATAGGTCTATATAATGGATTGATTGATGATGATAAAATGCTTCCTGAATTTTATTATAAGCAGTTAGATATCAGAAACAAGCATAGAGTGATTGCTGATTATATTGCATCAATGAGTGATAGATATGCATTGAAATTTTATAATGAGATGTATGGAAAAATATAAATGATGAGATATTTTTTAGGATTAAACCTATTCGTCTTATGTTTATTTGCGCAAAGTGTAGATGTAAATGCAATGCGAAGTGAAGAGAAAGCACCAATCGCTGTAAGTTCAGATGAGCTTATAGTGGTAGAAGATGAGTCAGGGGCAAGTGATGATGAACTACGAGCCATTGCTAAAGAATCAGATAAAAAAGATAAAAAAAAGATTCACATCAAAGATGTTTTTGAAGCGACTGATGCAAATGGCTCAGTTAATATGACTAAACTTCTCTCTAAATGGGAAGATTTGTCACCGACACCTCTTAAGCATGACTGGGTAAAAACAAAGTCAGGTGAATGGTTTAAAGGCGAAGTAAAAGCTCTTTATGATGATAATTTAGAGTTTGATAGTGATGAAGTTGGACTCTATACTTTTGATTTTGATGATATCGTTGAGATAAAAAGTTATAACATTATTAGTGTAAATATAGAAAATTTAGCATCATTTGCAGGAGTCCTGCGTTTAAAGAATAAAAAACTTACTATCATACAAGGTGATAATAAATATGAGTTTGAAAAAAAAGATATAGTCTCTTTTGCCCCTAGCGGTGAACTTGAGAGAAATTTATGGAGGGGAAAAGCTTCTGTTTCTTTAGATATTAGAAGTGGAAATATTAACCAACAAGATTTTAGTGCGACAGTCAACTTAAAACGCAGGACATCAAGTTCTCGTTTAGCATTTGATTACTTAGGTCGTATCTCTTCAAAAGATGGAGAAGAGATATCGAATGATCATCGTTTAAATGAAAAGTATGATATTTATTTAAGTCGCCAGTTTTTCTGGACACCAATTTTCTCAGAGTTCTATACGGACAGATACAAAAACATTGATAGACAATTAACGGCTGGTATTGGTGCGGGTTACACATTTGTCAACACTAAAAAGATAGAATGGAGTTTCTCTGGTGGTCCAGCTTTTGTAAATACAAAATATTTGACAGTAGCAGATGGGAGGGAACAAAATGTCTTCTCCCCTGCACTTGAGTTAAGTACAAAGTATGAGTTTGAGATTAATAAAATAACAGATTTGACATATGATTATAAACTTACAGTAACGGACAATAAATCTGGTTTATACAAGCACCATATGCTTTTGAAACTTGAAAATGAACTACTAGATTGGTTGGATTTTGATGTTACTGGAATTTGGGATTATTTGCAAAAACCAGCCCAAACAGATACAGGAGAAATCCCTTTACAGAGTGATTTTCAGATACTTATAGGCTTTGGTGTAGAGTTTTAAATACTAGAAACTTTGGCAATCAGCTCTTTTGTAGAGAGGTCAATATTTTTAATTTTAACACTCATTTGTGTAATTGAATTTTCTGTTGTTTTCATTTTCTCTATTTGCTTATTTGTCAATTCTCGTGAACTGAAGGCTTCATCTTTTATAAGTTGTGAGTTCTCTGTATCTAGAATACTCTTTTCGTGTGTCTCTTTTATCTCTTTACTTGCATCAGTTAAAGTGCTTTGTAGCTCTTTAGATATATCTACAAGCTCTAGTGCATATTTTGCATTTTTCTCTACACTACTACTAGCATCTGAAATACTTTGAACAATAATATTTACACTTGCATTTATCTCTGTAAGTGATTTTTGAGTACTCTCAGCTAGTTTTCTAACTTCATCAGCAACAACGGCAAAGCCACGTCCATGCTCCCCAGCTCTTGCTGCTTCTATGGCTGCGTTTAAGGCTAAAAGATTTGTTTTATCTGATATATCTGAGATAATTGTTAGGATCCCTTTGATATCTTCTGCATTTACAGTAAGGGATTGTAGTGTTTGGCTTACTGCTATTTCACCCTCATGTGTCTGAATAACTTGATTCTCTAGTATTGCCATCTGAGAAACAGATTCATTTATCTTTGATGAAACAGTGCTTAAACTTTCTAAAACTTCACCTGAAAATTCTAAGTTTTTATCTGACTCTTCGTTGATGAGATTAAGTTTTATAAGCATATTCTCACCGAGTTGCTCAGAGACTGTAAAATTATCTTTGACTTGAACTAAGGAGATACTTAACTGTTTAAGTTCACTATCGAGTGCATCGGAGTTTGTTGTTAAGTTTTTAGCTTCATTTACTTTGTCTGTAAATTCACTGATAAGGTCAATCATCTCTTTGTACTCTTTTGAAAACTTTAATTTTATATCAATCTTATCGCCAGCTTTAAAATCAGAGAGTATTTTGATGATTTCTTTTGCTACATCAACTCCATTAATCTTTTCATCAATGTCATGTACAAGAATAACTATAGCAATAACTACTTGTATAATTTGAGAAATAAGATTGTCGGTAAATACAAAAGCATTTATGAGGATCAAAACTATTCCAATCCAATGGACGAGTCGCATGCGTAAAAAAAGTGAAGTCATAAAAAAGCCTTATACAATAAATTACTTGTATTGTAACATTTTCTGTTGATGTTATATTTAAAGTTTGTGAAATTTAGTTTGTAGTTTTACAAGAGGAGAAGATAAACGCAGCCCGAAGGCTAACGCTTACAGGCGTGACTCGTAGCGTCTCATCATATAAAGACGCTTAAGCATTTTTTTACGAGATGCAATTTTGAATTTCTTCAGTTTTTCAGTTTCCGTTTCATGGAAACGGCGAGCACGAGCTTCTGTAACGATTAAGTTACGGTCAGTCTGCTTTTTGAATCTTCTGTAAGAAGCATCAAAATTATCATCATGGCGTAGTACAATACCAGGCATATCACATCACCCACTTTCTTTAAAATTTTTTTCGAGTTGAGATTATATCTTAATAAGACTTTATTTGCAATTTTTAGAATTTCCAAACATACGTTTTGGTATATTTAGTCTTTTTTACAGCCTGTATTTACTTTAAATATTGGGTACATAGGGCAAAAACCTATTGCACCAGTTATAAGAGGGATAGCCCCAACTGCTGCTACAATATAGTTTTCATTGATTAAACCAAAGGCGATTAAGCCCAATCCTGCTACTACTCTTACTGCTCTATCGGCTAGTCCTGCATTAAAACACATATTAATCCTTTATTCTTTTTAGATACAAGAATTATAGGATAATGTAATATTTTAGTCTGCAACTTATGTTACACTAATTAAAGTGAAACAGTTGCAATTAATCTTTTTTACAGCCTGTATTGATTCGTAAGATGCTGTATAATGGACAAAGACCAACAATCCCTGTCCCCATTAACACAACAGCAATAGTGATTAAAATATAGTTTAAAGTAAAAACTCCAACAACCAAAAACCCTAAACCTATAACTGCTCTTAAAAATCTATCTTCAATACCTTCGTTAAAACACATCGCAAATCCTTTGTTTTTTTGTAAAGCGATTATACAATAATATTATGTAATAATTGTAACTTTTGTTACATAAGTTATTTTAATTTAATGGATCCACGCGACAGAATGATTTTTTCATTTTTTTCTAACTCTTTAAGTACTCTGCTTATAACAACACGACTACTTCCTAGCTCATTTGCAAGTTGTTCATGAGTTGTTTGAATATAGTTTGTATCTTTTGCTTGAAGCCATTCTAAAATTCTTTGGTCTAGTTTTTTAAATTTTATATCATTTATGAGTTTTGCTAAAGCGCCCATGCGAAGTGTATAAATCTCAAATAAAAAGCTCTGATAAGCATCGCTTGAATGTGCTAACTCTTTAACACTTTTCACATCTAAAAGATAACCTTCTATATCTGTTATAGTAACTGCTGAGGCTATAGCTTCTGTTTGGGAGATGATAGAAGCAGTGTTTACTATACACTGCTCCCCTGCGTTTAACTCATAGAGTGTGATTTCATCTGCTTCATCAGACTGTATGTAAAGACGTACTCGTCCATTTGTAAGAAATAAAATGTTGTCACAGATATCCCCTTGAAAAAAAAGAATATTTTCTTTTGGTACTTTTACAGGTTTTAAATGTTCTTTTAAAAACTCTATGGATATCTCATCAAGTTTGTCGTAAAAAGAGTAATTTTGTAAGCTCATATAATTTCCCACTTGTATTTAATGCCTAAGTATACACAAGAGAATTTAAAATTTGCTATACTTTCACTTATGAGATTTCGCAAACTAAAAAAACAGACAAAAAACAATAAAGAAAAAATAATCAATTCTAAAAATAGTCCTTTAAATGCCTCTATTCCAGATAAGATTAAAGCTTTTATTACTGATATGTTTATGATTTATGTGCCTATACTTTATCTACTGACTTATGTTGTTTTAAATGGAAAAGATGATTTTCAAGCATCAAACTGGGCGCCATTTATTGCTGTGAGTTTGTATGGACTTATTAGTTCATTTTTGCTCTATAAGTTTGGACAAACACCAGGGAACAAAGCATACACCATGAAGGTAGTTGATGCTACTACACATAAAAATATCACTTTTATACAAGCCCTATTGCGTTTTATAAGCTTTTTAGTTGGCGCAACTTTTCTTTTTGGATTCATAGTCCCTTTTTACACAAAAGACAAACGCTCTTTGCATGACATTATTGCTAAAACAACTGTAATAGTGAGTGAAGATTAAACTTTGCTCTTATATGATTTATATCAATCTTGTTTTTAACTCAAGGCTGTATAATTGCATTAATAAAATAGACAGGATACAAAATGCTAATAGATAGCTATGATAGAGTTGTTGATTATTTAAGAGTTTCAGTGACTGAACGATGTAACTTTAGATGTCAATACTGTATGCCAGAAAAACCTTTTTCATGGGTTCCAAAAGAGAATTTACTCTCTTTTGAAGAGCTATTTGAGTTTATGAAAGTAGCCATCGATGAGGGTGTAAAAAAGATTCGTATAACTGGTGGTGAACCACTTTTACGGGAAGATTTAGATAAATTTATCAAGATGATTTACGATTATGAACCATCTATTGACCTTGCAATGACAACAAATGCTTTTTTGCTCAAAGGTACAGCACAGAGACTAAAAGATGCAGGACTAAAACGCATCAATGTCAGCATAGATACTCTTATTCCCCAAATCGCTAAAGATATATCAGGAAAAGATGTTTTAAAGAATGTTTTAGAGGGTGTTGAAGAAGCTCGTAAAGTTGGTCTAAAAGTAAAAGTAAATATGGTGCCGATGAAAACAGTAAACGCAGTAGAAATTGTAGATGTTTTAGAGTACTGCAAAGCAAAAGGCATGACTATACGCTTTATAGAGTATATGGAAAACAAATTTGCAAAAGAGGGCATAGCTGGAGTTAAATCAAAAGAGCTTTTAGAAGTACTGTCTGCAAAATATAACTTTGTAGATGAAGGTTTTGATGGTTCTTCACCATCGCATTATTATAGAATGGATGATGGATATAAATTTGGAATTATTGAGCCTTATGAAGATGATTTTTGTAAAAAATGTAATCGTATAAGACTAACCGCTGAAGGAAATCTTATCCCATGTCTCTACTTTGATGAGGCTATAAGTATCTCTGAGTCTATAAAAAAAGGAGATATCAAAGGTGCTGCTGCAGTTTTAAAAGAAGTAGTAAGAACAAAACCTGAAAAAAATCGCTGGGGCGGTGAAGATGGAGAAGCCTCCTCTCGTGCTTTTTATGAGACTGGTGGGTGATAATTGATTTATCTTGTAGAGCATTTTTATAGCATTCAAGGAGAGGGTAAGTATACTGGAACACCTTCTCTCTTTTTTCGTTTTGGTGGATGCAACATGAAGTGTGAAGGTTTTGGATGCAGTGAAAAAGCAGAAGATGGTGCTGAAGTTTTAGGATGCGATACTGTGTATGCTGTTAACAAAGAACATTTTTCACATAGTTGGGCGCCTATTAACAAAGTAGAAGAACTTCTTAATGTTTTAGATCTTTATGAACTTCCAAACGCAGTTGATATTGTTTTAACTGGTGGTGAACCACTTATTTATGCAAGTGATACGATTTTTATTGCGTTTTTAAAGGCGTTAGTAAAAAGAGGACATCAGATAACTTTTGAAACTAATGGTTCTCTCGGAGTTGATTTTCTTAAATACCCTGTTTATAAAGAGTGCATATTTGCACTTTCTGTTAAACTCTCAAACTCCCTAGAACCGCTATCTAAGCGTGTTAGAGGTGATGTTATTTATGATATCGCGAGTCATGCAAAAGATGCTTTTTTTAAGTTTAGTATAGACGCAGCATCTATTACTTTAGGACTTGAAGATGAGATAAATGAAATCATTGCTCATTCACCAAAAACAAAAGTTTATTGTATGCCTGTTGGTGGCAACAAAGAAGAAGTGGAAGCTAACACCCAACCACTGATAGAGTTTTGTAAATCTAAAGGTTATAACTTTAGTGATAGACTACACATACGAGTTTGGGATACTAATAAGGGAGTTTAGTAATGATTATAAGAAAACTTTTTAAATTTGAAAATGCACATATTGTAAGAGGATGTTCTTCTGTTAAATGTCGTAGTTCTTTGCATGGGCACTCTTACCAAATCGAACTTCTCTTTGAATCTAATTTTTTAGATAATGGGCAGATGGTTTATGATTTTGGGTTAATGAAGCAAAACATGAAAGCTCTTGTTGAGAGTTTTGATCATGCTATCACACTTTGGAATGGTGATTCAAAGAAGTATGTTCAAGATATGAAAGCACATTCAGATAGATGGGTGGAACTCCCAGTAAGTCCATCAGCAGAACAGTTTTCACGAGTAATATTTGTAATGATAGATAAACTGCTTCAACTTACTTCAACAGTCAATGGCGAAAAAGAAGTGAAGTTAAACTCAGTCATCGTTCATGAAACGGCAACAGGATATGCACAAGCTTTTAAAGATGATGCTTACTCAAAAAATATGGGTGAATTAGCACTTGAAAAGATTATTTTTTCAGATGAAGTTAAAAATGATTGGACAGACTCAGAACTTTGGGAAAAGATAAAAACAGATGAGCCGTTTATCAACCCAGATAAAGTTTAGTCTTGTAATGATAGATTAGTGCTTTTTATTTCAGGTTGAAAAACATGATATTTAGATACAATATGTAATAAATACTTCTGCTTTGTAGTGGTTCTCTGTTATTAAACAGAAGCAAAGTAAGGGGATATTTTTTGCTATTTAATAGTTATGAATTCATATTTGTATTTTTACCAATAACTTTTTTTATATACTTTTACTTAAATCATAAAAGACTTACAGAAGCAAGTAAGGGTTTTTTAGTATTTAGTAGCTTATTCTTTTATAGTTGGTGGAATATAGCATATTTACCAATTATATTAACGTCAATGCTGTTTAACTATATTATTGGGAATAGTCTTAATAAAGAAAGTGGAAAGAAACACCATAGAGCTTCAAAAAAAACACTTCTTACATTTGGTATAGTCTCAAACATAGCACTGCTTGGATATTTCAAATATACTGATTTCTTCTTAGAAAATTTTAATCTTGCTTTTAATACAAATACTGAGTTACTACATTTGGCACTGCCACTTGCTATTAGTTTTTTTACCTTTCAACAAATATCTTATCTTGTAGATAGCTACAGACAAGAAACTACAGAGTATGACTTCTTAAACTATGCTCTGTTTGTAACATTTTTCCCTCAACTTATAGCAGGTCCAATAGTGCATCATAAAGAGATGATGCCACAGTTTGCTAAAATAAGAAATAAAGTAAAGAATTACAAAAATATTGCTATGGGAATTTTTATATTTACAATAGGATTATTTAAAAAAGTTGTAATTGCTGATACTTTTTCTGTTTGGGCTACAAAAGGTTTTGATATTGCTACAACACTCAATCTTTTTGAAGCATGGGCTACAAGTCTATCTTATACCTTTCAATTATATTTTGATTTTAGTGGTTATACAGATATGGCGATAGGTTTAGCATTACTCTTTAATATAAAACTACCTATTAACTTTAATAGCCCATATAAAGCAACAGACATACAAGACTTTTGGAGAAGATGGCATATTACCTTGAGTAGGTTTTTAAAAGATTATATTTATATTCCTCTTGGTGGTAATAGAAAGGGAGAGTTTAAAACTTACACTAATCTGATGGCTACTTTTATACTAGGTGGTATTTGGCATGGTGCTGGTTGGACTTTCGTGTTTTGGGGCTTGTTACATGGTTTTGCTTTAGTGGTTCATAGAGCTTGGAGTAAGGTTGGATTTAAAATTTGGACTTGGGTAGCTTGGTTGATTACTTTTAACTTTGTAAATATTGCTTGGGTATTTTTTAGGGCGAAAGAGTGGGACGATGCTGTTAAGGTTTTAGGTAGTATGTTTAGTTTGGATAATATTATATTGCCTACTCAATTTGAAAGTAAGTTAGGTTTTTTAAGTAATTATGGGGTTGAGTTTGGACTTTTTCTTGCGAATATTTCTGGTAATCAATGGACGGTTCTTTGTCTATTCCTTACTATTATAATGATTGTATTATTTAAAAACTCTATGGAAAGACTCCATAATTTTAAACCCAATATTTATTATGTAATAGTAACTTCTTTGCTTTTATTTTATATTTTTATATCTATGGATGTGCCAAGTGAATTTTTATATTTTAATTTTTAGGAGTATTGTAAATGTCTAAAACTTTTATAATTTTTGTATTCTTGCTGACAAGTTTATTATATGCTATATATTCATATTTTGTTTTAAACTATAAGATGTACTATATGGATGCTGAGTATCCAATGTGGCTAGAGGTTAAACAAATAGTGAATACAAAAACAGATAGCAAAGTTGATTTAATTGTGCTTGGTGATTCGAGAGCTAAAGCCGGTTTTATACCAAATCAGTTACCCATAAAAAGTATTAATCTTTCTCTTGGTGGGGCGACACCTATTGAAGGTTATTATACATTAAAAAAATATTTAGAAAATAATCCTGCTCCAAAAAAACTAGTATTAAGTTATACGGCAATCCATTTAGGAAATAAAACATACTATTGGTCAAGAACAGCACCTTTTGGGTTTCTTAGTGATAATGAATATCAAGAGGTTGAAGCTTTAGCAGATAAATTCAAAGAAGAACCAATCATGAAAGTAGGTAGAAGTTATATTGATTTTAAATTTCCAAAAGCATATGGAAGTAGTTTTAAGAATGGTATAATAGGTCGAAGATGGCAAGAAAATAAAATTGTTTTTTTAGAATGTTTATTAGCTCATGGACATCATTATTTTGGAACGGCTCAATTTTCCAATGCTCTTAACAATGAGTCAAAAAAAATGAGATTTGTCAGTTCAGCATTACATAATTATTACTTACAAAGATTATTGAAATTAGCGAATATGAAGCATATAGAGTTGTACTTTTATATTATGCCATATAATGAAGCATCTTTTAAACATACCAATAAACAATATATAAATGATTATGCAAATAATATCAAAAATTTATCATTAAAATATAATATCAAAATGTGCGATAAACCTTTTTATATGAGTAATCATTATTTTGGTGATTCATCACATTTATATGAAGGTGCAAAAAAAAGTACATCTTTGATATTTGAGTGTATTCAATAAAAATACTTTTTAACTCGTAGCCAAACTAACAAGATGCTTAGAAGTAAAACTAAATTTTGTAGAAATAATCTTTACTTCGGCTTGCGCTGCTAAAAATCCACACTCTTCACTTATGATGATGTAAGCATTTGCGTAGGCAAGAGGGGAAACCATCCCTGGTGCGAAATGCTCACAAACTACAAAAAATTCACCATCAAAAACACCAGGAATGATAGCTCGTCTTCCTGCTCTGAGTTTATAATCACTTTTCATTTTGGCAACTATTGGTTTGATAAACTTTGATGAGGCTCCACTAAGTGCATGGATAACACTCTGTCCAAAGATTTCAAAATTGATAGCAGCTGCCAATGGATTACCTGGAAGATTAAGCACTAGAGTTTCGCCTATCTTGCCAAAAGTTGTTGGTTTCCCAGGTTTGATGTCTACTTTGTCAAAAAGTATGTCGTAACCAAAAAAACCAAAAGCCTCTTTAGTATAGTCAGCATCGCCAACACTAACGCCTCCTGAAGTTATCACAAAGTCACACTCTAGGGCACTTTTAATATGTGCTTTGATATCTTGCATAGTGTCTTGTGCTGTTCCAATAAACTCAACCTCACATCCAAGTTCAACCGCACGAGATAAAAGTGTAGGAGTGTTAGTGTTATAGAGTTGATACTCTTTAACTTGTTCAAAATGCATTTTAAGCTCATTTCCTGAAGCAAAAAGGGCGACTCTCGGTTTTTTATATACTTTGATATGACTGACACCTTGAGAAGCTAAAAGCGTGATTTGGTGTGCATCTATTTTATCTCCTTTATAAAGTAAAATCTGCCCTTTTTTAATATCTTCACCACTGAGTCTGATGTGTTTAGAAAGGACTAAATTTTCAGGAAGTTTTACTCCATCTTGGGTAGAAGTTGTATCTTCGATGGGAACAATGCACTGTGTACCAAAAGGAATCCTAGCCCCTGTCATAATTTTAATGCCTTGAGATTCTAAAAGTTCTTCTTTTGAATCATCTCCAGCAAAAATAGTGTGAGAAACTTTTACATCTTTACCACTATCAAGTACCTTAACAGCATACCCATCCATGGCAGAATTATCATAAGGAGGTAAGTTGTGCGTTGCGGTAATACTTTGAGCTAAGATAGAGCCTAATGCTTCTTCTATGGGAACAATCTTGATAGATTTTGGTCTTGTATTTGTGTAAATTAACTCTAACGCTTCTTCAATACTTACTGACATTTATCACACCTCTTTATTTAATTGCCATATTATAATATAATTTCGCCATGAATGAAATGTATAGTATGGGTTTATCCCTACATAGTATAAGTGCTACAGCTCTTTTGGTCGTTATTTTTGTGAATCTTTTTCTTTTGATTGGTATGAAAGAATTAGTAAAGTATAAAAGAATGATGAGTATTTTTCTTGTGCCTTTAAGTACAACAACCTTGGGTTTTTCTATTTTTACAGGGGTCATTATGATGGCTGCGAAGCATTTAGACTTTACTCTTGAAAATATAGTGATGGTTATTGTGAGTGTTGTTATGATAGTTTTAGAGGTTAAACGTATTAAAGCGCTAAGATATTTGAATGAGAAGAAAGAAAAAGCTTTTGATGCTTACAAACCCTTTGCAAGACGACTTTTACAGATAGAATTTATACTCGTTATGCTTGTTTCTCTGTGGATGTGGTTGATTTGATATATCTGCTAGAAGATAAGGCAGGTAAAGAATCTTTAACATTTAAAGGTGAAGTACATAAATATCTTGTTAAAGTATTACGCCACAAAGTAGGAGATACTCTCTCCCTGCGAGCAAAAAACTCTATAGAAATACTTTACACTTATAAAATCATAGATATAAATGGAAGAACCTTACATCTAGAACTCATAAGTTTTAATAATTCTGTGACACAATCCAAAAAAGAGTTACATATCGCTTGGTGTGTTGTTGATAGTAAATCTATTGAAAAAGTTTTAGCATCTTTGTGTGAAATTGGCGTGAGTAAAATCTCTTTTATTTACTGTGATAGAAGTCAAAAAAACTTCAAACTAGATTTTAAAAGATTTGAGAGGATAGTTGAAGCTTCAATGCAACAAAGTGGAAGGACTTCTGTTATGACATTTGATATTTATAAAAATATAGCTGCGTTTATCACCGATTTTCCTGATACAAAAGTTTTTGATTTTACCAAAAATATTTTAAAAGGCGATAGCAATTTTAAGAGAGTTCTCATCGGATGTGAAGGTGGTTTCTCAAAAGATGAAAAAGAGTTTCTGCAAACTCAAGAAGTTTTTAGGCTTGATACTCCAATGGTTCTGCGTTCAGAATCTGCTGTTGTAGCGATTGCTAGTAAAATATTGTTATAATTTTAAGCAAATTTTAGATACAATCACAACTCTAAAAATCTGCCCCCATACGGATTTAAAAAATATATAGATATACGCATACAAATCGTGTATCAAAAGGTAAAAAAATGAAGAAAAATTTACACCCTAATTTAGTAACTTGTACAGTAACATGTGCTTGTGGTAATACTTTTGAGACAAAATCTCAAAATGACACAATGAAGATTGATATTTGTAACGAATGTCATCCATTCTTTACAGGTTCTGAGCGTATGGTTGATACTGCTGGTCGTATTGAGAAGTTTAACGCTCGTTACGCTAAAAAATAGTCTTTTTTACAAGACTTATTTACCATGTTGTCTTTGGTTCCAACTCCGATTGGAAACATAGGCGACATTTCACTGAGATCCATTGAGGTTCTTAGTCAAGCTGATATACTACTTTGCGAAGATACTCGCGTTACAAAAAAACTCATCCATATTTTAAAAGAACGGTATAACACTGTTTTTAAAGAAAATCAAGAATTTATTTCTCTTCACTCACATAATGAACAAGCTTTTGTAGATAAACTTGAAGTATCATTTTTTGATGATAATGTTGTATATGCAAGTGATGCAGGTATGCCAGGTGTTAGTGACCCTGGGCAAACACTTGTCTCTTTTTGTATAGAATATGGCGTAGTTTATGATGTTCTTCCTGGTGCAAACGCAGTATTAACTGCATTTGTGGCAAGTGGTTTTGTGGAGACACAGATGTTTTTCTTTGGTTTTTTGGACCACAAAGGAAGTTCTCGCAAGCTAGGACTTCAAAAAGCACTTTACAATGGTTATACAACTATTATGTATGAGTCTCCTCATAGACTCCAAAAGTTACTTTTAGAGATAGATAAAGAAGATGCAACTCGTGAACTATTTTTAGCCAAAGAGCTTACGAAAAAGTACCAAAAATACTTTAGAGGTACTGCGTCAATGGCTCTTAAAGAGTTAGATGGAAACTTTCGTGGCGAGTGGGTTGTGGTTCTTAAAGCACAAGAAGCACAAGCAGAATCTGCAATTAGTCAAAAAGATATCTTAGACCTTGATTTACCAAAAAAAACAAAAGCCAAACTTATTAGTAAAATAACAGGCGAAAATACAAAAGCATGTTACCAAAGGTTATTGGAGATATAAGTTTTTTTAGATAAAATGCTTCTTATGTTAATTTATGCAAAACAACCAATTTATTATTATATAAACAAATACCCAAATAAGATAAAGACACTTTATCTAGCTAAAGAGTTAGAAAAAAAAGAGTATTCTCGTCTTATGAAGATGGGCTTTGAAGTAAAACGAATTCCTAATGAAGCAGCACAAAAGATGTGTAAAAATGCTTCTCATCAAGGATTTTTAGCCGAAGTTGATGATTATCAATTGCAACCTTATGATTTTTTTCTTGATAAAAAGTTTGTATTAGTCCTCTCTGGTCTTACAGATATTGGAAATATAGGTGCTATTGTGAGAAGTGCGTATGCCCTTGGGGTAAATGCAATTATCGCTTGCGGTGTCAAAAGTTTACCTTTAGAGCATATAATGCGTACAAGTACGGGTGCACTTGTAGATATGCCATTTGCAATAGAAAATAATGTTCATGATGTTTTAAATGACTTTAAAATGTCAGGCTTCACTTCTTATGGTGCAGATATGAATGGAATGGATATTAGAGAAACAAGAATAGATAAGAAAAAAGTTTTAGTTTTAGGAAGTGAAGGGGAAGGTTTATCTTCCCGTGTTGTTTCTAAGCTTGATTGTGCTGTTAGTATAAAAATGTCACACGACTTTGATTCTCTAAATGTAAGTGTGGCAGCTGCTATTTTGATGGATAGGATGAGATAATGTTGAAAGAGTTAGATACTTTACGAGAGATTGGTGCTCAGAAAATATATGAAGATACACATATAGCACTTAAATATGTTCAGAGTGTGATACATGAGAGCTTTGAAGATTTGGAAAAAATTCAATTTCTTGGTTTTGTTTCAATTTTAGAGAGAGAATACAAGCAAGATTTGTCTAATTTGAGAGCAAAGGGTCTCGAGTATTTTGAAACAGAATATATTAAAGAGAGTGTAAATCCAGAAGTTTTTGTAGTACCAAAAACAAAAACAAGGATTACAGGTCTATATATTTTTATAGCTTTAAGTATTTTTATCGTAGCTATATATTTCAGTTTTGATTTTAGTGCCCAAACAAAGTCTGTAACCGTGGTAGATAATAGTGCCATAAAAAATGCTCAAAAAAATATGGTACCAGTAGCAAAAATGATTGTTATGATAGATAAAAATGCAAGTGATAATAATATCTCTATTGAAAATATAGAGAAAACAGAAACAAAAATTATTGAAAAACAAGTAGTAACCAAACAAATAGTTGAAAAAAAACTATCTCCTTTACTTGTACTTCCAAAATCAAAGTTATGGATAGGATACATCAATAAAACAGATGGTATTAAAAAACAGACAGTGGTAAAACATAGACTAGAGCTTGATCCAAATAAAGAGTGGCTCTTATCTCTAGGCCATGGTTATGTTAAAATGGAAGTAAACGGTAAAGAAATAACATATAGTTCATCAAAAAACCTTAGATTTAGATATGCAGATGGTAAGTTGGAAAAATTAAGCGTAAGTGAGTTTAAGAAATTCAATAGTGGTCGTTTATGGTAAAAATATTTTTATCATTTTTACTTCTTGTTACATTGGGGTATTCTAATGAGAAGCTTGTTTTAGAGGAAGACCTTTTAGCTCAAAAAATACAAAGTTTTGTTGGTGAAAATGCATATGAAAAAAAGATAAATTTTATCAATGTTATTTTTGAACCAAAATCTGCTTTTTATAAAAATGAGAGAGTTGATGTTCTAAAGGTTGTTCAAACTTTAGAAGAGAATGGACTTTTAAAACTATTTTTTAAAAAACCACAAGAGATAAGACTCAATTTTAAAACAAGTGGTTCACCTCTGTTTTTTGTTAAACTCATGGGAGATTCACTGCGTAATATCGGATATTATCGTTATGTTACAACTGCTTCGAAGTTAAACCCCTCAGAGTTTATTTGGAATATATCTATGACTTCAGAATATGCAACAGACCCTTTGGTTCTGCAAACAGAGTTAGCTAAAAGTGGTTGCTATATTACAGATATTACACGAGAATCGCCTACAGATTGGACTTATGTGATTGATATGAGCGCTGGTTTTTTAAACCTTTTAGAGCTTCAACACTCAAAAGAAGTGAAACTTAAGCGCTCATTATATGCGCATTGGTTAGATTGTTCGATGATACAAAAACTCAAAATTAGAAGCTCTCGTAGAAATAATTGGTATCCACAAATTTCTTATTATGATTCATCACTGCACCTTTTGGAAGTAAGTAAAATCGATGAAAAAAGACGACTTGTTACGCTTGATATTCCAAAGCGTGCAAAGTATATGAAAATCTCAGACCTCTACACACTTAAGAATGTAAAAGATGAATTGGTTTTATCTCCGTACGGTAGACGATAAGCACCAAACTCTATTATCTTATTCTAAATATATTTAGCTAAAATATCATTAATAATTTTAGAGGGTACTAAATATGTTTGATGAGATAAAATTTAACCGCGTTGAAAGACTTCCGAAGTATGTTTTTGCAGAAGTAAATGACATTAAAATGGCACAACGCCATGCAGGTAAAGATGTTATAGATTTCTCTATGGGTAATCCTGATGGAGACACTCCAGAGCATATTCGTGCAAAACTTGTGGAGTCTGCTCAAAAAACCAAAACACATGGTTATTCTGTTTCAAAAGGTATCCCAAAACTACTAAAAGCCATAGCTGATTGGTATGAGAGACGCTATGATTGTGTTTTAGATCCACAAACTGAGTGTGTTGCCACGATGGGAAGTAAAGAAGGGTATGCACATCTTACTTACGCGATTACAAATCCAGGTGATGTAGCAGTTATTCCTGATCCAACTTATCCTATTCATGAGTACGCTTTTATCTTAGCTGGTGGTAATGTTGTTAAGTTTGGTATAGAATTTGATGAAGACTACAGAGTAGATGAAGATAAATTCTTTGAGAGCTTAGAGAGAGTTTTTAAAGAGAGCTCTCCGAAGCCAAAATATGTTTTAGTGAATTTTCCTCATAATCCTACAACAGCGACAGTCACTCCAGAATTTTATGTTCGTTTAGTTGCAATGGCAAAAGAAAAAAGATTTTATGTTATCTCTGATATCGCTTATGGAGATATTACTTTTGGTGGGTACAAAACACCATCGATTATGTCTGTTCCTGGAGCTAAAGATGTGGCAGTAGAATCATTTACACTTTCAAAAAGTTATAATATGGCAGGTTGGCGTGTTGGTTTTTTTGTAGGAAATCCAAAATTGATAGGCGCATTGCAAAAGATAAAATCTTGGTTAGATTATGGAATGTTTACTCCTATCCAAGTGGCAGCTACAGTTGCACTCAATGGGGATCAACAATGTGTACAAGATATTACCGATAAATATGATCACAGACAAGATGTACTAATAGAAGCATTTGGCAGAGCTGGTTGGCATATACGCAAAAACCAAGCGAGCATGTTTTCTTGGGCAAAGATACCTGAATGTGTAGCACATTTAGGTTCTTTAGAATTTTCCAAACGACTTTTACTAGAGGCAGGTGTTGCTGTTTCTCCAGGCATTGGTTTTGGTGCTTATGGTGAAGGGTATGTTCGTATCGCTTTGATAGAAAATGATAATCGTATTCGTCAAGCCGCTAGAAATATAAAAGATTTTTTAAAACAGTTCGATTGTGACAAGGAAAAATAATGTTAAAAGTTGGAATAATCGGTGTTGGAACAGTTGGAACTAGTGTAGCAGAGATACTTCGCGATAATGCAGAAATGATTAGTGCTCGCGCAGGTGTTGATATAGTTGTAAAGAGTGGAGTGGTTAGAAATCTTTCTAAAGATAGAGGTCTTGATATCATTTTAACAGATAATGTAGATGATATTTTAGATGATGAAGAGATTGATATTGTAGTTGAGCTTATGGGTGGGGTTGAAGAGCCTTTTGAAGTTGTTAAGCGTGCGCTCAACTCTAAAAAAGCAGTTGTTACTGCAAACAAAGCACTTTTAGCCTATCATCGTTATGAACTTCAAGCGATTGCAAAAGATATTGCGTTTGAGTATGAAGCTTCTGTAGCTGGTGGCATACCTATTATCACTGCACTTCGTGATGGTTTATCGGCTAATCATATAGAATCAATCATGGGCATTATGAATGGTACTTGTAACTACATGATGACTGAGATGACAAATAATGGAGTGGCTTATGATGACATACTTAAAAAAAGTCAAGAGTTAGGTTATGCAGAAGCTGACCCTAGTTTTGATGTAGGTGGATTTGATGCAGCACATAAACTTCTTATCCTCGCTTCTATCGCTTATGGTATAGATGCAAAACCTGAAGACATTCTTATAGAGGGTATCCAAAATATCACTCAAGATGATATCGCTTTTGCTGGAGAGTTTGGGTATGCTATCAAACTTTTAGGAATTGCTAAAAAAGATGACAATGAGGTAGAGTTACGAGTTCACGCATGTTTAATATCTCAAGATGAGATGATAGCGAAGATTGATGGTGTTATGAACGGTATCTCTGTAATTGGTGATAAAGTGGGAGAAACACTTTACTATGGTCCTGGTGCTGGTGGAGATGCAACAGCATCTGCAGTAGTTGCAAACATTATTGACATTGCAAGAAGTGGAAAATCTGCTCCAATGCTTGGTTTTAATAGACCTATGGAAGGGAATAAACTCACACTTAAGCCAACAGCAAATATCGAGTCAAAATACTACCTAAGAATCAATGTTTCAGATAAAGCAGGTGTTTTAGCAAGTATTACTAAAATATTTGAAACACATAATATCTCAGTTGAAACGATGCTGCAGCGTTCAAGTGAAAAAGAGAGTGCTAACCTTCTTATCTCAACGCATACAGCCTTTGAAAGAGATATTCAAGCGATGATAAATGAGATAGAATTACTTGATTTTGTGAATGCTAGACCTGTTATGATTAGGATAGTTTAATTTTAAGATGAAAATCCTAATTACTGGTGCGAGTTCAGGACTTGGTTCTGAGTTTGCACGGCAATATGCAAGCTTAGAAAATGAGCTTATACTCCTCGCTCGTCGTGAGCAAAATCTTCTCTCTCTTAAAGATGAACTTCAAAGTAGTTGTAAAAGTATCGAAATTATTGTTGTAGATGTGACTGACTTTGAACTATTGCAAGAGAAGATAGCTATGGTTGGTTCTGTTGATTTAGTCATCTTAAACGCAGGTGTCTCCTTGGGTCATACTGCCAATATGCCAACTATCAAAGAGTTTAAAAATCTTTATGATGTGAATGTATTATCAAATCATGCAATTTTGGAGATTTTATTACCACTGTTTCGTGAGAGGGGTAAGGGAAAAATAGTTTTTATCTCCTCTCTAGCCTCACTTTTTTCTATGCCAACTTCTAAAGTGTACTCTTCATCAAAAAGAGCTTTAAATGCTTATGCTGAAGGCGTTAGATATAAATATAGTAAATATGGAATCAAAGTAATAACTATATTGCCTGGTTTTATAAAGAGTGAACTCACAGATAAAAATGAGTTTAATATGCCTTTTTTTATGCAAACGCGAGATGCTGTTAAAAGAATGATAAACGCAATAGAAAAAAACAAAAGAGTGTATGCTTTTCCTCTTAGATTTTATTTAATCATTAGACTTTTAAATTTACTTCCAAGTGCTTTAAGAGAAAAGATAATAAACTATATCAATTAATGTTAGGATGATTTTATGGAAAATATAGAGACAATCGATAGCGTATGTGCATACTGTGGTGTTGGTTGTGATATTGCAGCACATGTAGACACTAAAGAGAATAAAATAAAAAAGATTTTTGCACACCCAGATGGTGTTGTTTCTCAAGGAAAGCTTTGCATAAAAGGGAAATATGGTTTTGACTTTGTGGATGCAGAGGAGAGACTTCGTGTACCACGCATACGAAAAAGCTTTTTAGATAAAAATCCTAAGATAAAAGAGGCTGTTGCTTCAAGTTTAAGCGATTTGGATGAGACTTGGTATGAAAGTGATTTAGATAATGCAACAACAGCAGCTTCTATGAAACTCAAAGAGATTCAGTCAAAGTATGGAAGAAAATCTGTTTGTTCTTTGGGTGGAGCAAGGAGTTCATGTGAAGGTGCTTACCTATTTCAAAAATTCACACGCCAAACGCTTAACTCGCCACATGTAGACAACTGTGCTCGTGTTTGTCACTCTCCATCTCTTAAGGGTATGAGAATGACTATTGGGGAGGGTGCTGCAACAAATCCTTATAATGATATTTATAATTCTGAATTTATGATAGTTTTTGGCTCAAATACAACAGAAGCACATCCTATCATCGCCAATCGTATCTTAGATGTAGCCCGTGAACACGACAATCTTGCCGTTTTTGATGTTCGAGAGATAAAACTGCACCGTTTTTCAAAATATAAAGCAATTATTCCTCATGAAGCAAATCTTTTAGTACTCAATATGTTAGCTTATGTCATCATAGATGAAGAGCTTTATGATGATGCTTTTTTAGAAGATAGAACAAAGGGTTTTCTTGAATTTAAAGCACAAATATTGGGTGACCCTTATGCAAATCCAAAATACTTTGAAAATGTAGAAGGTTACGAGCAGTTAAGTAAAATGATTCCAAAAGTAGCGCGTGAATATGCACTTAAAAAGTCGATGATTTTTTGGGGACTTGGTATAACTGAGCATACTGATGGTTCATACGCGGTTATGGCAATAACGCACTTAGCACTTATGACAGGAAATGTTGGCAAGCCAGGAGCAGGACTTATGCCTCTTCGTGGTCAAACAAATGTGCAAGGTGTTTGTGATATGGGGATGCTACCTTATTATGCACCTGATTATCAAACGCCAAAAGAGATAGGACTTATGACTCCGCAACTTGTTGATGGGATGATAGAGGGCAGCATAAAAGCTGTTTTAAATGTTGGTGAAGATTTAACGCATATCCATCCTAATCTTAACAAAATAAACACCGCATTTAATAATCTAGAGCTTATCTTTGTTCAAGAACTGTTTATGACAGATATTGCTTCAAGAGCGGACATTGTCGTTGGTGTTAAATCAATATATGAAAAAACAGGTGTTTATGTTAATGCC
The DNA here is from genome assembly GCA_045046645.1 of Sulfurimonas sp. Classification (GTDB taxonomy): domain Bacteria; phylum Campylobacterota; class Campylobacteria; order Campylobacterales; family Sulfurimonadaceae; genus Sulfurimonas. Next base: position 23,613 of record JASFZD010000033.1, read on the forward strand.
ATGAGAAGACTACACCTTTCTCAACCCTTAGTTAAGTCTGATTTGCCAGATGATTGGGAAGTTTTACAGCAACTAGATAACAAAATGGGTGGAGATGCTTCATACGAGAGTTCAAAAGATGTTTGGGATGAGGTAAGAGAAGTTGCTTATAGACGCTTTAGTGGTGCTTCATATTTAAGACTCCAAAAGCATAGAAAAAGAGGATTGCAGTGGCCAGTACATACAGAAGATACTCCTATATTACATCAGCTAGATTTTAGAACAGAAGATGGCTTAGGCTCATTTCATTATCAACAGTATAAATTGCGGGGAATGGTTGAAGAGATAACAAACAAAATACTAACAGGTTATCATTTAACAACAGGAAGAGCTTTGCCTCATTATAATAACTCTGCTCAGACAAAATTTACACAAAGCCTTAATAAACGCTATGAAGAGGATATACTACTTGTGAATGAAGGTGACATAAAAGATTTTACAAGTGAAAAAGTTATACTTAAAACAGAATATGGGCAAACAAATCCACTAACAATAAAACTAACAGACAAAGTGCAAGCAAAAACTCTCTTTACAACATTTCACTATGCCGACTCTAAGCTCAATAGTATCTTCGGTGATAAAAGTGATGAACTAATTTTAACTGCTGCGTTTAAGTCCATTAAAGTGGAGGTTATTAACTGCTAGATTTAATGTTATAATGATATTAAATAAAGATAAAAAGGATTTAAGAATGCAGACAATTCAGATTAATAATTCAGAAGTAGAAAAATTTTTATCTTCACAATATGGTAGTGATACGCAGACTCTTTTAAATGACTTTGTAAAGTTTATGAAGTTTTCTCTTAATGATGGATACCCAACTATTTCAAGTGAAAAAGCAAGAGAAAGAGTACTTCAGGCGATAGTAGAAGTGAAAAATGGTAGTGCAAAATCACTAAATCAAAATGAATATGATGAAGACATGAATGAGTTCATGAAATCTTTGTAAATGAAAATACTCAGAAAAAAAGAATACACAACTGCACTAAAAATCATTCTAAAATTTATTTCTTATGACTTTTAAAGGATACTCTATTATCTATTTTGTAGAAGAAAAGAAAGATAGAATTTCGGTTATTGATATTTTTAAGTGGGTTGATAAGGAGTAGAAATGAAAAGATTTAAAAAGTGTTTATTAGATGGAAAAGAATATGGTAAGAAGCATATGGTTTTTGAAAGTGTGAAAAAATTTATTAATGACAACCATAAAGATATAGAATACAGCATGTTGAAAGAAATATTTTTTGATAGATTACAAGGTTCTTTTGGAGTGTTGAGAAACCAACTTGATTATGATAAATTATCAAAATCACAAAAAAGTGATAGATTTTTTGACTCATTTTTGGAAACTAATTATGATAAAATTTATATTTGTACAGAATGGGGAGATGACACCATAAAAAATAATGGTAATATTAGACCATTTATTAAACATGTCAATGAAACATTAAATTATAATATTGAAATATTAGAACTGAATAATATAGAAGAAAATTTAGAACAAATAAATCATGAAAATATTAAAGTTGATGTAAAAAAACAATCAAACCAAATCCTATACGGACCTCCTGGAACAGGAAAAACATACAACACTATCAACAGAGCATTAGAAATAATAGATGGTGAAGTTCCACAGAATAGAAGCGAAGCAAAGGCTAGATTTGAAAGTTTAAGTAGTGCTGGACAAATTGAATTTGTAACTTTTCATCAGAGTTATGGGTATGAGGAGTTTGTTGAGGGGATAAAAGCGAATACAAATGATGGTGAGATTTCTTATGATGTTGAGAATGGTATTTTTAAGAAACTTTGTGAGAAATCAGAAAATAAGAGTTTTAAGCAAAATAACAAAAACCACATCCTAATCATAGACGAAATAAACCGAGGAAATATTTCAAAAATCTTTGGTGAACTTATAACTCTTATAGAACCCTCAAAACGCATAGGAGCAGATGAAGAAATTCGACTTCGTTTGCCTTACTCGGATGATGTTTTTGGTGTGCCTTCAAACCTTTACATCATTGGGACGATGAACACAGCAGACAGAAGTATAGCCCTTATGGATACAGCACTTAGAAGAAGATTTGAGTTTGTGGAGATGATGCCTGATGGTTTTATCAACAGAGAAAGCTTAGATGCAAAAACTATTTTTGACAGCGATATTGATGATGAGTATATAGAAGAGGATAAGTTTTTATATAGTGTTCGTGAAGATTTTTTTAAAGAGTCGTACTTAGAGTTATGTCAAAACAGCTAACTATAAAAGAGTATGATTTTTTACAAACAAAAGATGAAAACTCATCTTATGAAAAAGCACATTATATTCATAAATCCATTTTTGAAAAGCTCGAAAAATTTGCTTTAGAAAATGAAGAAACAGCACAATACCTAAAACTTACAACAAAAAAAGGCTTTGGGAAGGTTTTGCAGGCTCAAAACTATGTTGGTTTGCTTCAAACAAAAGATGGCACAACGATTGAGATACTTCCAAAGATAAAAAATATAAGTGTTGATGAGTCAAAAAAGATTTTACTCAAAATGCTCAAAACGCTTAAAAAATCTCCTTTTAAAAACTTAAATAATGCAGAACTAAAACCCTCAAAACTTCCACTTTTAGAAATCTTTATATCTATGTTTTTAGAAGAGTTGTCAAAACTCATTAAAAGAGGGATTAAGAGCGATTATATCTCTAAAGAAGAAAATCTCCACTTTTTAAAAGGAAAGTTAAAGATTGCTGAACAGATAAAACAAAATAGCATTCATAAAGAGAGGTTTTTTGTAGAATATGAAGAGTTTTTGAGTGATAGAGTAGAAAATAGACTTATAAAAACGACACTAGAATTTCTTTATAAAAAGTCAAAATCAAACGCTAATCAGCAGAAAATAAGAGAGTTTATTTTTGTTTTTGATGCAGTTAAACGCAGTCGAGATGTTAAAACAGATTTTTCCAAAGTAAAGCTAAATCGGCAGATGAGAGATTATGAGCAGGTGTTAATATGGTCAAAAACATTTCTTTTAGGGAACTCTTTTTCTCCATATAGCGGGGATGAGCTCTCATTTGCACTTCTCTTTGATATGAACCTACTTTTTGAATCTTATGTTGGGACATATTTGAAGAAAAAAGGCTTTGATGTAAAACTTCAAGATAAAGGTAAACATCTAGTGGAAGAACCAAACAAATTTGCACTTCGTCCAGATATAGTTATAAATAAAGGAACAAAAAACGAAATAGTAGCTGACACAAAATATAAAAATATATCAAAAGAAAAAGATATAAGTCAAGCAGATATGTATCAACTTTATGCGTATGGTACAAAATATGAAAACACTTCGCAACTCTATTTGATATATCCTCAAAATGATGAACTAACAATTAGTAGATATAGCTATATCCAAGATAAACTTCATTTGGAAATTTTATTTTTTGATTTAGCAAAAGGTTTTGAGCAAGATATAGGGATAAAATGTGAGTAGAGCAAAAGGAAATGTTGGTGAAGATAGAGCTTGTGAGTTTCTTTTAGATAGGGGCTTTTTTATTGTAGAGCGTAATTTTTATTCTCGTTTTGGAGAGATAGATATTATCGCGACTAAAGAGGATGTTCTTCATTTTATAGAAGTGAAGAGCGGTCTTGATTATGAGTCTGCTGTACAGAACATTACCCCTCAAAAACTTTCAAGACTTATCAAAACTGGTGATGTGTATATGAAAAAGAACAAGTTGGATGTTGATTATATGTATGATGGAGTAATTGTAACACCTAAAGAAATAGAGATAATAAAAAATATAACTTTATAAAATATTTATTATCAAAGTAGTATGATGTTTATTACAATAACATACTTCAAGGAAATAACATGAAAAAAACTATGGTAGCATTAGCTTTAACAAGCTTAACACTGTTTGCAAATGAAACAACAATTGACGCAACAATGAAATTGATGGATCAGGGGATGAATCAAATTCAAAAAGGTTTTATTTATAACTCTAAAAGTGATATAGTTCTTGGTATCGATACTATCCAAAGTGCAAATTCAATTTTTACACATGTTGATGTTTCTACATTTATTCAAAATAATGCAAAGATACAAGTAACAAAAAATATCAACGAAAATTTAGCAAAACACCTAAAAGGCTTAAAAGCAGATGTTGAAGCGCACAATTATAGTGATGCTGGTGCTAAATATGCTAAAGTACTTAATGACTGTGTTTCTTGTCATACAATCATTAGAGGTTGGTAGTTTACCCTCAAAATGATATAATCTTATAGATAATTTATAGGATTTTTTATGCGAGCAAAGATATATTTTGGTTCAGATGCAGTTAGCAAAGATGATGTAAGCGAGAGAATATCTCCTTTTAGTGGAGAAGTTGTTTCAACGGCTCCTATTTGTAACGCTGATGATGCAAATAGAGCACTTAAAATTGCACAAAAAGCAGCTAAAGAAACAAAAGCTTCGACACTTTCTCAACGATGCTCATGGCTTTTAGATGTAGCTGCAAAGCTAAAAAAAAATAAAGAAGATATGGCAAAAACGATTACCGATGAAGTTGGTAAGCCTATCTCTTTTGCTCGCATTGAAGTTGAAAGATGTATTGAAACACTCACGCTTTCAGCTGAAACTATGCGAACAATGCATGGCGAGACTATTAACACAGATGCGATGCCAAGTGGTAAAAAGACAACTGCATTTTTCTCACGAGTTCCAGTTGGTGTTATCGTAGCTATAACTCCTTTTAACTTTCCCTTAAATCTTGTTGCTCATAAACTTGCTCCTGCTTTAGTGGCTGGTAATAGTGTTGTTTTAAAGCCAACCCCTGAAGCTCCTTTAACTGCTTATAAATTTGCAAAACTTTTTATAGAGAGTGAGTATGCTATCAAAGATGCTCTGAGTCTTGTTTATGGCGATGCAGAGGTAGGAAGTGCCTTAATCACGAGTGATATTCCAAGAGTTGTGAGTTTTACTGGTTCAGTTGCTGTTGGAAATATCATCACCAAAAACGCAGGTATTAAAAAAGTTTCACTTGAACTCGGCGGAAACGCAGCAACTTTTGTAGAAAAAACAGCAGATTTAGCTTTAGCAGCAAAAAGATGTACACTTGGTGCTTTTGTAAACTCTGGGCAAGTTTGTATCTCTTTGCAACGCATTTATGTGCAAGCTGAAGTGTATGATGATTTTGCAGAACTTATGGCTCAAGAGACTCAAAAGCTAAAAGTAGGCTCTCCTTATGAAGATGATACTTTTATGGGTCCTCTCATAGATGATGAAGCTTCAAATCGTGCTATGAGATGGGTAGAGAGTGCCATAGAAGAGGGTGCAAGAGCATTACTTCCACCTCATAAAGATGGAAAAATGTTTCATCCTTGTGTGATGGTAGATGTTACTGATGATATGGCTATAGTTTGTGAAGAGGTTTTTGCTCCTATCGTTTCTCTTGTGAAAGTTGAAAGTTTTGATGATGCGTTGCCAAGAATGAACAACTCTCCTTACGGCTTACAGTTTTCTGTATTTACAAATGATTTAAGTCTTATGCAAAGAGCGATAGATGAACTTGACGCAGGAGGTATAGTTATCAATGACATGCCAACTTTGCGTTTTGATATTCAGCCTTATGGTGGAGTTAAACTAAGTGGAGTAGGGCGAGAAGGTCCTCGTTTTGCTATTGAAGAGATGACAGAGATCAAGTCTGTAGTGATTTGTTAAGAAAAGTTTAATTTCTTGGATTGAATCTTGCTTTATTTTAAAAAGTAGTAAATTTAGCTAAAAACTTGACAAAATGAAATATATTTACGATTTTATTGTAAATATATTACTATAAGAAATATAAAATAATAAAAGGAATGTCATGACTGCACCGATACCAATGCAAAAACTACTACCAAAAGAGTTAAAGGATTATTATTGGGCTTATTCTGATATTTTACGAGATATTGGAATCAATGAGTCGACTTATGATCAAAGAATTATGGCATTTATGGCTGTAAAACTACTTATTGATAATGCAAAACTAAAGTTTAATTTTGAGTATTGGAATAACTTTGGGCTTGATGATATAACTTATGCTAAATACAAAGATAAAGATACAAAAGAAATATTTCTAAATATTATTAGAGATATAGAGAATCTTGGAGATAGACTAAACTATTTTGAACAAGAAAGCGAATACAATCCAGATACTTCAAAAAATATACTTACTTACTTAAATCATTTTAAAACATTTGAGCTTGAACGCTATATTCAAGAGTTACCAAATAAACATCTTGAAAATGTACTTGATATTTATACATTTAAAGCAAACTTTGCAGATTATCCAAAAGATGGATATAAAGACTTATATGAGTCTACTATTTCAAGAATGAAAAAGATGAGTGGTGATTTAACTGGTCAGCACTTTACACAAAAATCAATTATACATCTAATGTGTGAAGTATCAACTTTTGATGCAAAAGGGTATGATAAATTAGCTATATATGACCCAACTTGTGGAACAGCGAGTATGTTGATGGAGTCAGCATATTATTTTCATAAAAAAAATAAGATAAACAATATAGAACTTTATGGACAAGAACTGCATGGTCAGACTTGGTTACTTGCTAAAATATTTTTAGAAATAAGTTCACTTGATGGAAAAACTGATGGTATAAAAAATACTATTGCTTATGGAAACACTTTAACAAATCCAGCTTTTGCCAATGGTATAAATGGACATGATAGTTTTGACTTTATTATTGCAAATCCTCCATTTGGAGTTGATTGGAAACATAACCATGAAGAGATAGTCGAAAATATGAAGAGTAAAAAGAGTAATTTTTTTGTAGTTAAAGATGATAAAAACAAAATAGTAACTCCTAAAAAATCAGATGGACAATTTCTTTTTATGCAACATATTATAAACTTAATGAAAAAAGAGTCTAAACGAGGTAAAAAAGCACAAGCAGCTATCATTAGTTCATCTACACTCATAAGTACGGGAAGTAAAACAGGAAGTGAATCAAAAATTAGAAAAGAGATATTTAATACAGGTTTCGTACATGCAGTGCTAGAACAACCAAACGCCATGTTTACTAACACAGATATAAGTTCTCATATATGGTTTTTAGATAGTGATACAACAGGCATAGTAAAGCTTATAAAGGCAGATACAAAAGAAACAACTCTCTTTAGCCCACATCCTGTAGCTAAAGATAAGATGAAAAATAGTTATAGTGAAAAGAATATAAAAGATATTAAAAATTATATTGAGCGAAAAAAAGATTATGAGTATATATCTAAAAATCTTAGTTCAAAAAACTTAAATAGCATAAATATTAGTAATGCGATAGGTTATAAAGATGAAGAAGAAAATATAAGTTTTGATGAACTTGAAAAAGAGTTAAATTCTCTTATGCTAGGACTTTGTGAAGATTTTAAAAACAATAGTTTTTTAGGAATAAAATAGATGCTAGACAATGAGGTTATCAGAAAATTTAAAGAGTTTCAGTATCAAACTGGGAAATATCGAGATTTAGATATTGAAAATATTCGGTTTGAAAAAGTAAGTTTATCTGATGCAGACTATTTTAAATTTGTAAAAGGTAAAAATAAATATATTCAAAGATACATTACAAAAAATTCTGGTGAATACCCTATACTCGGCAGTTCCTTGAAAAATTCATGTATTTCAGCATATATAAAATACATTGATGCAGATGATATAATAGAGGAAAGATGTGTTAGTTTTAATAAAGATAATGGGAAAGGGAGTATCCCATTTTATAGAGATCATCCGTTTTTAATGGATAGACACCACATTGCGATTATTCCCACTATTTTAGTGGATGCAGAATATTTACAAAAATCATTAATTCGTTATTTTGAAAATAAAAAGTTTGGATGGGGAGACAATGTAGCAACTGTTGATGAAGTTTGTAAGCATTTAGTTCCAGTTCCAAAAAACTTAAATAATAAATATACATCAATCGAAATTCAAAAAATTATAGTAGAATTTTTAGAAGATGGCTTTAATTGGTTAGATGGCATAAAAGCTAATATTGATAAACAAAATAATATTTATAAACGATTACAGAAATCCCTTATACCTTCAATTTTTAAGAGAGATTACATAAAAGTTAGATTTGCAAAGTATGCAAAAAAGCATAGTATTGGTTTTGATATAACAGATATCGATTTTGAAAAAAAAAGTTTTGAAGGTTATTTAAATGTTATTAAGGGCAAGTCAATATATACAACGAAGTATTTAAGAAGTCATAACGGAGATTACCCAGTATACTCTTCAAATACGGATAAAATAACTAAAGGTGTATTCGGAAAAATAGATAGTTATGATTATGATACAGAATCCATTCAGTTTACATCAAATGGAGAAAAGGCAGGTACAATATTTTTTCTTGAAAAGCATAAGTTTTCCATGAACGGGGATAGAGGAATGTTTGATTTAAAAGTAGATAACATTAATATTCTATATATTTACTTTAATTTAAAAAATGAATTTAGAAAACATAAGTTTTCATGGGCTAATAAACCAAGTAATACAAAAATAAAAGCTCAAATAAAAATATTTATACCAAACTCACTTGAAAAATATACTTCATATGAAATACAAAAAATAATAGCAGATTTTATAAATGAAGTAGATGATGAAATACAGAAATCACTTGACAAAATAGAAAAAGCATATGACGGGATTACACGATATAAAAAAATCTATCTTGCTAGAACTTTTTCACTAATAGACTGGAGTAAATAATGGATAAAGAAAACTTATATCAGCAGATAAATCAATTTAATAGTAAATATACTGACCCTTCAGATAAAGGAAGTAAATCTTTTTCAGAGGCATATTTATATGTTAATGAAGATGAAGCAATTGATAAAGCAGGGTTTATTAAAGAATTAATAATGAAAGGTTATTTAAGTGATAGTTATGAAAAGATATTAGACTTAACATTTGGTAGTGGAAGTTTGACATCTCATATAGTTTTTGACAATGACATAACATATGAAAAAATTACTTTCAATGATATAAATAGGAAAAAAACAAATCAAAAGTTAGATGAATATATTGAAGACAGCATTATAACGAATAATGATATTTTAGACAATAGCATATACAAAAGCATAGAAGCCGATTTAGTAATTATTAACCCGCAGATAGGCGGTAATTATACATATGGAAATATTCTAAATCAAAAAAAAGATAGTGAAAAAAATGACAATGTACTAGATAACTTATACTATACACTAAAAAGATTTTATGACAATGATTCAACAATCATTTTTTATGGACAAGATAAAGATTTTGATTCTTTACTTGATGGATATAATTTTTATAAATATATGTCAGATAGTAAGCAAAACTTATTTGTTATAAACAAAGAGATAAAAAACAATATTTGCTTTCAGAAAAAAGATAATATTTTTTTAGTTAATGAAAACTGTTTAGAAGTAACGGATGAGGATGAACAAATAGAATCTTTTGATGATATGTACTTAATTACAGAAGAGTTTTCATTTAATGAAAAGAATATAGTAACAAATAATGAAGAAGCATTTAAAAAGTGGTGGTATAGCTCTACCTATGAGAATAGTGATGGAAAAAAATATGAACAACCTACAAAAAATGCTTATTTTAATGGAATTAAAAGATTGATTGTAAAATTAAATGATCAAGGTGAAAATATTGATGTATTTAGTATAAATAAAATAGAGTATGTAGAAAAAATTAATGATAGATTAAAGACGGGAGATCTAAAAACTTATAATGTTGAATATGGCTACAATGCTAGTAACGGATTGAAGCAATATATAAGGTTCTTACAAGATACCAACAATAATAGTAAGGAAGTTGAAAAAAGTGATTTTATAAACTTTTCCAATGTCTCAAAAGGAAATTTAGATTTTCCACACAAAAACATCCTTTTCAAAGGAGTTCCCGGAACTGGTAAAAGTAAGACAGTAGATAATATTATTAAAGACAAAGATAAACTAGATATGCAAGAATTATCTGATAACATTCTTCGCATAAATATTCATTCTGCATCATCAAATAGCGACTTAATGCAAGGTATATCTATTTCAACAGATGAGAAACAAAATATTTTATATAAAGAAAAAAGAGGTTCTGTCCTAAAGCACATCATAAAAGCTATATACAGACCTTATCAGCCTTTTGCATTAGTTCTTGAAGAGATACAAGAAAATAGTTTAAATGAGCTTATAGGGGATTTAATATACCTTATAGAAGATACAAAAAGAACAAAAGTAAGATTAGAAGAGCAAACACTTTCTTATGATGAGCTGATTAAGCAAGTAAATCCTGAACATTTTGTTGAACTTCCAAGCTTAGTAGAAAATAACGATATAAATACTAAAATGATAATTCCTGATAATCTTTATATCTTTTGTACGTCAAATTATAGAGATGATAAAAAAGTTATAGAAGATAATCTTTTAAGAAGATTTGATGTTATAGAGATGTATCCAAAAAATCAAGAAGAGTTAGATAAAGAAGATGGAAAGTTTATTTTTAAATCTAAAGAAGCTTCTGATTTTCTTGAAAAATTAAATAAAGAAATTTTAACTGCATTTAATGATGAAACACATCCTGATAGGAATATAATAGGTCATGCAAACTGGTTAAATATTACAGATGAAGAAAACGATAAAAACAGACAACTTTTTTACAAGGCTCTCCTCAAAGTGGTTATTGAGTTCAAAGAGATAAGAGAAGTTGAATTTGAATCTTTTGTTCAACCTATTCTTAGTGTAGTCTTTAAAAAACAGAAAGGCTTATCTCAAACTATAGAAAAATATTTAGATATTTTTTATACAGATGGTGAGTTAAAGTTATCGACATATAAAGAGATGGTTGATAAGCTACAAAAAGAGATTTACTCTTCATTTATTTAATATGCTTAAAACAATATTTTTAAAAGAGAATGAACCTGACATATTTCAATCTCTTAAAGCTCAAGGTATAGATACCAAACTGTTTGAATCAAAATTAGCAAACCTATTTAATAGGGTTTATAATAATTATGTGGGTTACTATATATTTAAACAAAACGAGACTGTATATAAGCTAATAGTATTGCCAAAAACTATAAAAGAGACTAGTACAACCAAAGAGAAAGAGTTCGTTAACTACCTTCTACATTATCATAGAATTAATACTATCTATCAATTTGATAAAGAAAAAAAGATACCTGATTCTCTTTTGAGTTTAGCATTTGAAGATAATAACAAAGAAAATTCACATGAACAGCTAGACAGATTTGAGTTTTATAAATACAAAGCTATATTAGATGAGATTGAGGGCTTTTTTAAAAAACATAAGAATTATAAAAGAGTAACTCTTGATTACTCTTCACAGTCAATAAAATATAAATTAAATCTTCTTAAAAATATAAAAGAGATAGATAAAACAAAGATACATCAAACACATGTTAAAGATATGATGTTCTCAACGATTGCTACTATCGTATATAAAGCACTTAAAATTTTTATTGTAAAAAAAATAAGATACATTGAGAAGAAATATCAAGATGAACTTTTTAGGCAGACAAACAAACTTAACAATTTTATCCTAAAAAAATATAAAGTTGATAGAAGCTATAAGTTGTCATTATCAAAATTTAATAGTTCCAAAGTAAGAAAATATTTTAATGCACAAAAAGAGACGAATGAGTTACATACAAATGTAAAATCACTTTTTGGATTTGAGCAGATGTATGAAGATAATGCTATTTCTGTTGATAACAGATATGATTTAAGCACAAGCTCATTTTTTATAAATCCTATAGTTTTTTATGAGTGGTATGTGTACGATATTTTAAAAAAATATACTGATGAAAGTGGTAAGCATATTTTATTTGATAAAGATAAAAAGAACTCAACTAGAAGAGATTATTTATTACATTCAAAAAGGAAAAGAGATATTACTAGAAGCTCTAATCCAGATTATATTTTAGTTGATGATGAAGAAAAAGTTAAAATAGTCATAGATGCTAAATGGAAATATATCACTCAATTAAGTGATATATCATCAAGCGATTATTTAAAACTTAAGTTTGATTCTAATATTTTAAAAAACAATGAGTACTCAATTTCCTCATACTTCGTATACCCTTTTCTATATGCTAGCAATGATATTTTAAGTATAGATATTAATGATAATACATATTTTGATTTCAATGCCCTTGAAGTTGATATGAATTTTGAAGAGGGTAAAAATAGTTTAGATTTTAGCTATGATTATAAGAAAATAGAAGATGATTTACAAAAATCTACTAAAACAGAAAAGATAAAGATGCAGAGTAGTTTAGAATCTTGTGAAATGGATAGTAAGAGAACAGAGATAGTAGGTAAAATTTTAGGACAGAATGATTTAGACAATAAAGATGAACTCTTTGATGATTTAGATGAATTGTTTTTAGATTCTGCTGATAAGTTGAATGCAGAAATAGAGGAGTATATTTCTGAAGATATTCAAGAAATTTTAGAAAAATATAGTGATATTTTAGAAGATGATAGTAGAAAATTTTTGAAATCATCATCTTCAATTTATAATTATTACAAAGATAAAAATTATGAACATTTCGATTATTCTATGCCTGGTAGCGGACTTTGGAAGTTAATTGAACTTGAGTTAAATACATCTTTTTCTTGGTATCTTCGTATTAAGGGTGATGTGTGTAATAGTAATAGCCCATGGACAAATATATCTAATAAGCGAAGAAGTATAACTCAAGATTTGAATAATGGGAAAAAAGTTAAGTTAAATCAATGTGAATACGGCAACGATAGTAAGCTTCAAGGTTTAATGCTTGGTGGAATAAGCTTGTTATTGCAAGATGAAAATACGATAGAAGAGTTCAGTGAAATATTAAATTTAAATAGAGGTTTTTTCACAGAAGAGCTGATTGATTTTGTAAAAAAAATTATTTTATTGAGAAATGAGCATGCACATATAAAAGCTATGAGTTTAGTTGTATTTGAAGAGTTAAATAGTTTATTATTTGAAGTGAATAATGACAAATCAAATATTGAAAAATTATTAGAGTTTAAACGAGCTGTTAAAATGAAAATAAATGAGTGAAAAAAAGGTCATTATTTCTGCATGTATCTTGGGTGAATATTGTCGTTATGATGGTAAAACAAAATCTCTAAACGCAGTCATAGAGGCTTTTAAAGAGTATGAAATCATTCCTTTTTGTCCTGAAGCACCTCTGTTTGGAACTCCACGAGAGAGAATATCTGTGGTCGAGATAGATGGAGAAAATCATGTTATTACAGATGAAACACAAAACGATGTTACTCTCTCTTTGAGAGATGAAATTAACAATTTTTGTGATGAAAATCCGAAAGTGGATGCTATAGTTTTAAAGTCAAAAAGCCCCTCTTGTGGTTTTAAAACAACACCAATTTTAAATCAAAAGAGAGAAATTATAGCTTATGGAAATGGTATAGCAGCTACTATTTTTCAAAAAAGATATAAAACTCTACTCATAGAAGATGAAACTAATTTTTTATAGAGCATATTTTTAGTACTTTTTAGTTATAATCGCGCAATTTTATATAAGAGATGTGCCGTATGAATATTAGAGAAGAATACCTCAAATTTTTTGAATCAAAACAACACAAAAGAGTGGCTTCTTCAGCTTTAGTGCCTGATGATGCAACACTGCTTTTTAACAATGCTGGGATGGTACCTTTTAAGTCTATCTTTACAGGTGAAATACCAGCTCCCACTAACCCTCGTGCAACTTCATGCCAGACTTGTATCCGTGCTGGTGGGAAACATAATGACCTTGAAAATGTTGGTCACACAGCTAGACATCATACTTTTTTTGAGATGATGGGTAATTTTAGTTTTGGTGATTATTTTAAAGAAGAAGCCATTGCTTATGCGTGGGAATTTATCACTGAAGTTATCAAACTTGATGTCGATAAACTTTGGGTAACAGTGCATGATAGTGATGATGAAGCAGAAGTGATTTGGCAAAAATACATTGCAAAAGATAGAATCATGCGTTTAGGTGATGCAGACAACTTTTGGCAAATGGGAGATACTGGACCATGTGGACCTTGTTCTGAGATTTTTTATGATCAAGGAGAAGAGAACTTTAGTGGTTCTGAGGACCGTATGGGTGGAGAAGGAGATAGATTTTTAGAAATCTGGAATCTTGTTTTTATGCAATACGAAAGAGCTAGTGATGCAACTATGACACCACTTCCTAAACCTTCTATAGATACTGGAATGGGATTAGAGAGAGTCATTGCCATAAAAGAAGGGAAACTTTCAAACTATGATTCATCTCTGTTTATGCCTATTATCAACAAAGTACAAGAGTTAATCTCTAAAGAGTATAAGTATAAAACTGGAGCTTCTTATAGAGTTATAGCTGACCACATCAGAACTGCGGTTTTTTTACTATCCCAAGGAACAAATTTTTCAAATGAGGGTAGAGGATATGTACTTCGTCGTATTCTTCGTCGTGCTGTCCGTCATGGATATTTGCTTGGATTTAGAACTCCTTTTATGTTTAAACTTGTAGATATCGTTGTTGATATTATGGGTGAAGAGTATGACTATTTATCAGGAAAATCTTCTGTTGTTAAAGAGCAAATAGAGCTTGAAGAAGCAAGATTTTTCAAAACGATAGAATCTGGAATAGCACTTTTTAATGAAGAGCTAAAAACGACAAAAAAAATCTTCTCTGGTGAAGTTGCATTTAAACTTTATGATACTTTTGGTTTTCCTATTGATTTGACAGAAGATATGCTAAAAGAGAAAAACTTAGAGCTTGACATTGCTACATTTGAGGAGCTAATGCTTGCACAAAGAACTCGTGCTAAAGCTGCTTGGAAGGGTAGCGGAGACGAAGCTGTTCATGGTGATTTTAAAGCACTTTTAGAAGAGTTTGGGGAGAACACTTTTGTAGGTTATGATTTTGTAAGTCATTCTGGTGAAGTGCTAGCGCTTTTAGATGAGAACTATAAAAGAGTTGACTTTTTAGAGGAAGATACAAAAGGTTGGGTTTATTTAGACATAACTCCTTTTTATGCCCAGAGTGGTGGACAAACTGGGGACGAGGGTGAACTAGAAAACTTTGCAAAAGTTTTAGATACAAAAAAGTTTTTTGGACTTAATCTCTCCCAAGTACATACTACACAAAGATTGAGTGTTGGTAATGTTGTTGATTCACTTGTTGATATTAGTCGTGGCGAAATTACGAAACATCACTCTGCTACACACTTGTTGCATGCAGTACTAAGTGATGTACTGGGAGATCATATTTCTCAAGCTGGTTCTTTGGTTGAAGCGACGAGATTACGTTTTGATTTTTCTCATCCTAAAGCTATAAGTGTTGTAGAACTTACAGAGATAGAGAGACGCGTAAACTACGAAATAATGCGTGGGATAGCTGCAAAAACAGAAGTCTTAGCCATAGATGAAGCGAAAAAATCTGGAGCAAAATCACAGTTTGGTGAAAAATACGGTGATGAGGTTCGTGTGGTTAGTTTTGGAGATGCAAGCATAGAGTTTTGTGGTGGTGTGCATGTTGAAAACACAGCAAATATTGGTTCATTTATTATTACAAAAGAGTCAGGTGTCTCCGCTGGTGTTCGCCGTATTGAAGCAGTATGTGGTAATGCTTCGTACAGATATTTTGCTAATCAAAGAACACTTTTAAAAGAAGTTGAAAGTGAAGTTAAGAACCTTGATGTCTTAGCCGGAATAGCACGCCTAAAATCAAATATTACTGAGCTTAAAAGTGAGCTAAAAAATGCACAAGAATCAGCAAAAGTAGAGATTAGTGAAGATGAGATTAATGGTGTTGTAGTGGTTATCCAAGAGTACCCAAGTGGCGATATTAAAGATAAAATAGATGAGCTTAAAAACCAAAATGAAAAACTTTGTTCTATGCTCTTTCAAGTGAAAGGAGATAAGGTGCTTATCGCTGCTGGAGTAAAGAATGCAGATGCAAAAGCTGGCGATTGGATTAAAAAAATCGCTCCTATTTTAGGTGGCGGTGGTGGTGGTCGTCCAGATTTTGCACAAGCTGGAGGAAAAGATGCTTCAAAATTAGCAGAAGCTAAAGCAGAAGCCTTAAATTACATTAAAGAGGCACTAAATTAATGAAAGAACTTATTTACGAAATATTTGCAGACTATAGAACTCAGATTATCTTTTTTCATGTTGTAAGTGCTGTTGTTTGGGTTGGTGGTATGATTGCTATGCGTTTTGCAGCACATAATTCATTTGCGGAGATTGAGTCACCACTTCACCGAATGGAGAGAAGTGCACATGCGCTTAAACGCCTTTTTATGATTGTAACACCCTTTGTCGTTATTCTCATCATAACGGCAGTTATTATGGCTATTGGGCTTGGTTTTCGTGAGGCTGCGGTAGATGTAAATCATAATGTTATCGATGAAAATGCGTTTTTTCTTTATCAGCTTGTACACACCAAAGAGGCTATTTGGGTGATAATGGCAACTAATCTAGGGCTCATGATGTACTTAAGAAACAAGGCTGAAAAGTTACTTATAAAAGGTGATGCAACAGGTGCTAAATCAAAACTTGGCTTGATTGGAAAATATATGGTTCCTTTAAACATTGTTTTAGGACTTCTTGCTATCTATCTAGGTGTATTTTTAAGAAACGCTTACTAAATCTATGTTGCGTTTAGCCTCTTCTTCAAAGACTCGTGCATTACTCCTTAAAAATGCAGATATTGCATTTAAACAAGAGAGTGTGGATTTTGATGAGGATAGTATCATAGCATCCTCACCAAAAAACTTTGTTTATCAAGCTACCATTGGTAAATATGAAGCAAATTTAAAAGCTTTTGGATACATGGATATGCCTCTTTTAGTTGCAGATACAGTTGTTACTTCACAAGGCCATATTCTAAGAAAAGCAAGATGTGTTGATGATGCACGCAATATTTTAATGACACAGAGTGGGCGAGTTACTTCTATTGTCACTTGCTTTATTTATCACTCCCAAGAAAAAAAGATTATTGACATCTCTCAAACTGATTATATCTTTTCAAAATTTGACCTTGATGATTTAGATAAATATTTACAGAGTGGTGAATGGCGAGGAAAAGCTGGTGCTTGCATGGTTGAAGGCTTTTGTAAGTCTTATATTAAAGAAGTAAGAGGTTATGAAAGCACAGCAATGGGACTTAGTGTAGAGATACTAAAAAGATTTATATAAGTAAAATATAGCTAAAATGGTTATATTATATTTAAAGGTAGAGTTATGCAAAAAATTCTAGTCATTTTATTGCTTGTAATTGGTTTATATGCTAATGATACAGTCGACTTAACTGATAAAGAAAAAGCTTGGATGAAAAATAATCCAGTAGTTAGTTATAGTGCCATAGAACAGAAGCCATTATCGATTATCCAAAAGAAGAAACTGACTGGAATTATGGGTGCGTACTTAGATGTAATTTCTAAGTTAACTGGACTAACATTTATCTATATTCCATCAGAAACATGGACTGAAGTTTTAGAAAAGTTTAAAAACAAAGAAATCGATATGATTCCTCAAATTGTTTCAAGTACAAATGAGATTAATCTTGGTTTAGCGAGTAAGACATATGTAGATTACTCTATGGTTATTGTAACAAATAAAGATTATCGATTTATACAGAGTATCGAAGATATAAAATATAAAAGATTTGCAATTGCTAAGGACGAAGTAAGCTATAATTTTGTTCGTATGCACTATCCCGGTGTGAGTATTACGCCTACGGTAGATATAGAAACAGCCTTATTACTAGTTAAAAAAGGTAGGGCAGATGCTTTTGTTGGACATATTGCACCAGCTTTGTACTATATGGATGCATTAGAATTATCAAGCTTGAAAGTCTCCGGTACAACAAAGTTTGTTTTCCAACACCATTTTCTACTTAACAAAGATAATACTATCCTTAATAGTATCCTTAATAAAGCAATAACAGCAATCTCAAACCAACAAAAAGCAAATATCAATGCTCATTGGTTAAAAACTCAAGCGAACAATGATATCAATTTTTGGCTTGTAGGACTTATTGTTTTTATATTGCTTTTTGCCTTTATTTATCTCTTTATTCGTCAAAGAAATCTTCAAAAAATGAATGGAAACCTTGAGGTACTGACACATAGAATGAATCTCTCCTTAAAAAGTATTAAAGGTGGGATGTGGGATTTGAATCTTGAAGATAACAGTATTTATTTTGATTCAAATATTAAAGAGATGTTAGGATATAAAGAATATGAATTTCCTAATGAGTTTGACGAGTGGAAAAATCGTATTCACCCAGACGATCTTAGAAAAACAATGAGAGATTTTCATGAGTCAATAGACAATAAATATGCTGTTTTTGATAATGTTCATAGACTTAAACATAAAGATGGATATTGGATTTGGGCATCTATCTTGGCTAAGTTAGTTTATGATGAAGAGGGATACCCAGTCCGCATGATGGGTCTTATCAGTGATATCACAGTGAGTAAAAATTCTGAAAATGAGATAAAAAGACAAAAAGATGTTCTCTTTTATCAAGCACATCATGATAGTTTGACCTCTTTACCAAACAGAGCACTGTTTCTTGATAGACTTAGCGCAAGTATCGCAAGAGCAGGACGAGATAATGGAAAAGTTGCTCTACTTTTTATAGATTTAGATGAGTTTAAACAGATTAATGACTCTTTAGGACATAATATTGGTGATAAACTTTTGGTTGCTGTAACAAAGCGTTTAAATTCACTTGTTCGTAATGTAGATACACTCTCTAGAGTCGGTGGAGATGAGTTTACTATTATTGTTGATGATGTGAAAAATGCTCAAAATGCAGCACTTGTATGCCAAAAGGTACTTAATGTACTAACCAAACCTATTTTAATCAATGAACAATCTCTGTATATTTCAGCGAGTATTGGAAT
>JASFZD010000034.1:0-14069 GCA_045046645.1 Sulfurimonas sp.
TAAACACCTTTGTCTACTTTATAAGCATCTTCGTTATAAACAGAAGAAGGACCACCACTAAGGATAATACCTTGGGGATTTTTAGTTTTAATATCTTCTATTGATGTATGATATGGAAGAATTTCACAGTAAATTTTGTCTTCACGAAGACGACGAGCTATAAGTTGAGTATATTGAGAACCAAAATCGAGGACTATAATGCTAACATTTGTCATGTAAATGCCTTTTCGTAATAAAGTAGTTAATTAATGGAAGAATACTATAAATAAGGTTAATTTTTGATTTAGAATTATGCTTGCATTTTTAAAATGCAAGCAAAAAAAGATAAATTTTAGTAAAGACCTAAAATCTCAAATTGAAAGTACCAAATAGAAACTGATATGATATAACCTACTAAAATAGTCCAAGAGTGTTTCATGTGAGAACCAAATGTATAGATGCCATGAAGTCTGCCCATAACACCAACACCTGCTGCTGAACCAAATGAAATTAAACTACCACCAACACCAGCTGTCATAGTTACAAGTAACCATTGATCAAGTCCCATTTCTGGAGAAGATTTTAAGATAGCACTCATTACAGGAACATTATCTACGATTGCAGATAAGAAACCTACACCGATATTTGCGGCAGTTGGACCAAACATACCATAGAGATCGTGTATGTAGTGCAAGAAGCCTAAAAAGTGTAAAGCACCAACAGCTGAAAGAATACCAAAGAAGAAAAGAAGTGTATCGTTTTCAACTTTTTGCATGTTTACATATATGTTAAAACTATTTTTACCTGTTTTTGAAAGTTGAACAGAATACAGTTTAAGTATAGCCATACCAAACATCATACCCCACATTGCTGGAAAATGAAAAAATTGGTGACCTAAAACAGCCATGACAATAGTTGATACACCTAAGTAAACAACACCCATTCCACCATCTGCAACAACTGGTTTTTTTTCAGTTGAAGCATCAAATGGAGGTTGTCCAGAAGGCAGTGACATACTCAGCAAGAAGGCAGTGACTCCCCAACCTACTACAGATGCTGGAAATAAGTAAAGAAAATCGATAAATTGACCTTTACCAGCCGTCCAAGCCATAAGTGTTGTAATATCACCAAATGGAGACCAAGCACCACCTGCATTCGCAGCCACTACTATATTGACAGCTCCTGGAACTAAAAATGCAATATTTTTCTTATCAATTGTAAAAAGTACAGTCGAAAGAATCAATGCTGTTGTTAAGTTGTCAGCAACAGGAGAGATGAAAAATGCTAAAATACCTGTAAGCCAAAAAAGTTTTTTGTATGTATAACCTTTTGAAACAAGCTTGTACTTCATCAAATCAAATACACCACGCTCGATAAGCGTTTCGATATAGGTCATAGCTACAAGTAAAAAGAAGAATATTTCTGCAATCTCAAGGATTAGTAATTCTAACTCGTCATGTAGTGGATCTGGGTTTAGACCATTGATGGCATAGTAAATTCCAATAAGCATAAACATAAAGGTACCTGCAAAAAGTGCTGGTTTAGCCTTATTTACTTCCCATGTCTCTTCTGTAGCAATAAAATAATACGCTATAACAAATACAGCTAAACTTAACCATCCTACCCATGTTGTTGCAAGATTGACATCTGTTGAGGCATGTTGTACTGCTTGAGTAACACCTTCAACTATCGAGTTGTGTTCCATTTAATTCTCCTCTTGTATGGTGTGAACCCCGATGGATTCTTTTCGTTTTAGTGCCGAGATGACTATCTCCCTAGCTGTAAGTAAACGAAATTTCAATAGTCTACCAATTTTTTCATTTAAAAGAGCATTAATTGTGCTTAATGCATCATTTAATCCATTATTTGTTCTTATTATAGATACATTTTCCCACATTATTCGTCTGAGTTGATTCTTTTTTAATTTATCTTCTTTAGTGCTCATGATTTCATTGATAGTATCAAAGAGAATAAACTTTTTATCTTCTTTTTGAGTCAAAATATCAAGAGCTGCTTTTTTAGCAAAGACTAAACCTTCTAAGAGTGAGTTTGAAGCAAGGCGGTTCGCACCATGTACACCAGTTGAAGCAACTTCTCCAACAGCATAAAGGTTTTTAACGCTAGGAACTCTGGCATTTAAATCAGTTTTTATACCACCGATTGCATAATGAAACGCAGGTGATATAGGAACTCTTACTTGGGGGACATTAAAACCTAAGCTTCTTAGATTTTTACAGATATTTGGAAATCTATTTTCGAAATATTTTTCATCAAAGTTTTGAAATGCGAGATAAACTTGCAAGCCAGTTTTCTTTTTGTATTTAAAGATAGATTTACTCACTATATCTCTTGGGGCTAACTCACCTCTTTCATCATAGTCAAACAAAAAGCGTTTGCCATTTTCATCTTCTATTGTAGCACCTTCACCTCGCAGTGCTTCTGTAAGTAGCATTTTTTGTGCATCAGAACTGTTTACAAATACTGTAGGATGAAACTGTAGCATCTCCATGCGTTGGAGTTCTATGCCTTTAATGACACATAAACCTTGCATATCTGCACTGATTGTAGGTGCGTTTGTGTGGTATTCATACAAGGAACCTACACCACCACTAGCAATGATGACATTTTTTGCATAAATATTGCGTGTGGTTCTGTGTTCTAAGACCGTAACCCCGTAACATTCACCATTTTTTATAAGAAGGTCAACAACTCTTGTATTTGCAAGCATTGCGTGTTTGTTTTGAGAGAGTAAAAAATAGTGAAGATAGCGTCCTGTTGCATCACCACCAGCATGGAGTATTCGCTCACATGAATGCGCTGCTTCTTTTGTGTATAAAAGCTCTCCATCATCATTTTTATCAAAAGAGAATCCTTTTGTTATAAGGTCATCAATGGCTTCTCTTGAGTTAGCACTGAGTAGCTCAACCGCCTCTTCGTTGCAAAGTCCAGAACCTGCTTCAAGTGTGTCTTTTATATGTACAGGTATATCTGCTTTATCACGCGCTAGAGCCACTCCACCTTGTGCATAAAAAGAGTTGCATTTAAAAGCTTCTCTTTTGTTAATAATAAGAACTTTTTTATTCTTTGGTAGGTTCATGCTAGCGTAAAGACCAGCAACTCCAGAACCTATGATAATTACATCATATTGAATCATTTATCGCTACAACTCTCATTGTTATCAGTGTTAAATCTTTTTTCTTGGATGATAAACTTCACATTTTTATCACTCTTTGGTGCTTCTTGTGAGATGTACGGTGGCGCTTTGTATCCACATGCACTTACACTAAATGCTAAACTTGCTATAATTACTATATGAAAAATTGTAATCAAATTTTTAAAAATATTCAAACTAAACCTTTTAATTCTCTTGGTATTGGTATAATACACAAAATATGGTAAAAAACAGATATGACACTTGAACAAACTATAAAACAACTTCCCACATCTGCAGGAATTTACCAGTATTTTGATAAAAATGGACATTTACTTTATGTTGGAAAAGCAAAAAACTTAAGCAATCGTGTAAAATCTTATTGGCAATTTACTCCAGCACTTGGTGCATCTTCGCAGCTTAGTTTACGCATACGAAAAATGATAGAACAAACAGAGTCTATGCATTATATAGTTGTAAAAAATGAGCATGATGCTCTTATACTTGAAAATTCACTGATTAAACAGTTAAATCCTAAGTATAATATTTTACTTCGTGATGATAAAACATATCCATATATATATATTGATAACTCACAAAAATATCCGCGTTTTGATATAACTAGAAAGGTGTTAAAAAGTAAAGATATCACTTACTATGGTCCTTTCTCTATTGGGGCTAGGGATATTTTAGATTCTGTTTATGAACTGTGTAAACTTGTACAAAAAAAATCCTGCTTAAAGTCTAAAAAATTATGTTTGTATCATCAAATCAATAAATGCTTAGGTCCTTGTGAACTCCCCATCACAAATGAGAGGTATAAGGTAGAGCTAGATTTGGCTAGAACTTTAATAGTCAATAAAAAATCATTGATAAAAAAACTTAAAGAAAAAATGGAGTTTTATGCAGGGGAGTTGCGTTTTGAAGAGGCGGGTGAACTAAGAGATAGAGTAGATAGAATCAATCGCTCGGAGATAAAAAGTGATATAGATTTTGCTAGTGATGAAAACTATGATATTTTTGTTGTTTCAAACTCCCAGACAAGAGCAGTTGTTGTACGAATTTTTATGCGTCACGGCAAGATTATCTCCTCTTCTCATGATTTTATATCTTTGCATGAGGGAATTGATTTGGATGAACTTTATAGTCGAGTGTTACTTGACTTTTACTCAGGAAACAAGCCTCTTATTGTTGCCCCTATCTTAGTCGCAAAAGAGTTTGAAAATCTTGAAATAATTAAGGAGCATATTTCGCAAGTTTTTGAAAAAAAAGCACAAATAAATGTACCTCAAAGAGGGGATAAAAAACATCTAATTGAGTTGGCAATGCTAAATGCAAAAGAGCTTCTAAAAAGAGATAAGGTATCTGTTGATATTAAGCTTTTAGAAGAGTTAAAAGAGTTGTTAGACTTAGAAAAAACACCAAACAGAGTTGAGGTTTTTGATAACTCACATATGGCAGGCGAAGCAACTGTTGGTGCTATGATAGTATATGAAAATGCTCAGTTTGATAAAAAAAGTTATCGTACCTATCATCTTGAGGCAAAAGATGAATATGCACAAATGAGAGAGACGCTTACAAGACGCGTAAACAGTTTTGCAAAAAATCCAGCACCAGATTTGTGGATCTTAGATGGTGGAGCGACTCTACTTAAGCTTGCATTGGATATCTTGGAATCTAATGGTATTTATCTAGATGTTATAGCAATCTCTAAAGAAAAAATAGGTGCCGCGTCACATCGCGCTAAAGGTAAAGCAGATGATATACTTCATACAAAAGATGACATTTTTAGACTCAAAAATAGTGATAAAAGACTTCAATGGGCTCAAAATTTAAGAGATGAAGCACACCGAAGTGCAATTACATTTCATAAAAAAACAAAACTTAAAAAAGATAAAGAGAGTAAACTTTTAAATCTTCAAGGAATTTCTCAAGCCAAAATTATAAAATTGTTAAATCATTTTGGAACATTTGAGGAGCTCAAAAAAGTAAGTTATGAAGATATTTGTGCCGTATTAAACTCAAAAGATGCAAAAACTATTAAAAGTTTTTATAAATAAGTTTTAATTTTAGTGCTTTATGATATATTTATGTCAATTCTAATTAAGTTTAAGGTTTTTTTATGAGTAAAGTAGCAGCGATAGATGAAGAGTATGTGTACGAGGGAAGCGTTATTATCAGTCAAACGGACTTAAAAGGTGTTATAACTTATGCTAATAAAAAGTTTTCTGAAGTTTCTGGGTATAGTGTTGCTGAACTATTAGGTCAACCTCATAATATTATTAGACATCCCGATATGCCAAAAGCTGCGTTTGCTCGTATGTGGCAAACCATAAGTACTGGTCAAGTCTGGAATGGCATAGTCAAAAATCTTAGAAAAGATGGATTGTACTACTGGACAGAAGCAGAAATTTTACCTATCAAAAATGATGATGATACTCTCACAGGTTATATTGCCGTAAGAAAACATGCTTCAAGAAAAAATATAGTAGAGACTCAAGAGGTTTATAATAAAATGTTAGACAAAGAGAGAATAGGGGAGGAAGATTAATGTTAATATATAATTCTGTTAAGGAGTTTATTGGTATTGATGAACACGATTTAAAGGCTCTTGGCTTTTCTGATTTTTCACAGTTACGATCAGAGGCTGCTGATTTTGCAGACTTGTTTGTGCGTACACCTGGATATGTACATAACTTTAAGCATGTTCATTGGATAGACTTTGTTTCTTGTGCAGAGTCTGCTGAGGAATCAAAAGTTATTATTAGCGTTAAGTCGAAATCTTATACTGCAAGTTTAAGCATCACCAAGGCATATCTAACAGATAAGCCTAACTCTGAAGCTTATTTTGTTGCTTTAAATGGTTTAAGACCATTGAGCAGTAGGGAGAATGAAACTGTTACAAACGACCTAAGAAGTAAATCAGCTCCAGTTTCAGCAATTGATGAAGAACAGTATAAAGAGATGATTCCTGATGAACAAGTTGTTGAAGATGCTTTTGATTTTGTAGAGGAAACTGTTGCAAACAGTGAGCCTATAACATTTGTAGAAGAACCTTACGCTGTGCCTGATGCTCCTTTAAATATAGATTTTGAAGAAGAAGAGCTTGTTCATGCGCCAGTAGAATTTCCTGATGAAGAACCTGAACCTCTTGCCCAAGAGCGTGCTACTTCTGTAGTTACGCCACAAGTTGTTAAACGAGATTACAAAACAGAAGATATAGTAGAAGATGATGATGACGGTTATGTTTTTGATCCGCAAGTAGCTTCTGATGAACTTGGACTGCCAGTTGATTTGATTGAAGAATTTATTGAAGATTTTACTGGACAAGCTCAAGAGTTTAAAGCTGAATTATATAGTGCTTTAGACGAAAATGATCTTGATAGTGTGGCAAGCTTGTCTCATAAACTCAAAGGGGTTGCGGCAAACTTAAGAATAGAAAATGCCTTGAGCGCAATTACGACTGTAAATATCTCTAAAGACCCAGATATCATAAAAACAAACCTTGATTTATTTTATAGGATTATGAACAAACTAGGAGGTGGGAATGCAAGTCTTGCAGAAGAACCTGTAGCTGTTACTGCTAGTATACCTGCTGTTGAAGAAATTCAAGCTCCCGATGAAGAAGATGATTTTGTTTTAGACTTTAAAGTTGATGATGAAGTACCTGTTGAAAAACTAGATAGTAATGATGCGATAAAAGATATAGAAGAAGATGATTTTGTTTTAGACTTTAAAGAAGAAACACAAAAAGAGTCTCAAAGTCCAACAAAAGCAGTGGAAGTGTCTTACTCGAAAGAGCTGAGTGCAAACGCAATTGGTTTAGATATGGAGATATTTGATGAGCTTTTTGTTGACTACATACAAGATAGTCGTGCTATTTCATCAAAAATTCACCAAGCTTTAGCTCAAAATAATCTTAAAAAATGTGCAAAAGAAGCGAAAATTTTAAAAGGTATGAGCAATAGTATGCAACTTAAAGAGTTTGATCTAGAGTTAAAGTCTCTTATAAGCTCATCAGATAAAAATGAAATGACTAATGCTATAAAGAGAATAGATAATGTTATTGAACAAATTTCAAAGTAAGGTTTAAATAGATGAATTTAGGACTCAAAAATAGACTTAAACTAATAAGTCTTTTTCCAATTATTATACTTTTTGTAATAGCAAGTTATGTCGTGTATGACTCATATGAAAAATACAAGTTAGCAGATGCATTTATAAATCTTGAAGAGTTAAGTTACGCTCAGATGGATCCAGAAGTAACACAACTATCAAATGTTCATATTACTTTAGAAAGAGCAGCTGAAGCAACAGTATCTGAGAGAGACTTTATTCAAAAAAGTTTATCTCAAACTACTAAAATAAGTGAAGATAAAGTAGATTATTGGATTGGACTAATAGCAAAGTCAGATTCAATCAAATATGATAATCTTAACAATATGGCTTTGATTGCAAAGATTGATAATATATTCCAAAACAAGATAAATAAATCACTTTTTAAAGATATTAACACAGAAAGAACACATATCTTTGGAGCTATCTTAAGTGGC
This sequence comes from Sulfurimonas sp., assembly GCA_045046645.1. Classification (GTDB taxonomy): domain Bacteria; phylum Campylobacterota; class Campylobacteria; order Campylobacterales; family Sulfurimonadaceae; genus Sulfurimonas. The sequence goes on from JASFZD010000034.1 coordinate 7,684, forward strand.
AATTATACGGTAGACTCTGATGATTGGTCTCGCATGCTCACGCAGAAGTTGAATATTATATCAAAAGCTGAGGGTTTACTTAGTAGTGCCATTGATAAAAAAGCATTAGAAGTAAAAAGCGATGCGTTTAACTTTTTACTTATTACAATTGTTGTCTGGTTGGTCATGCTTATTCTTTCTATCTTGGGTTACTTGCTCTCAGAAGAGATTTCTAACAACATTTCTGACTTAGAAGAGTTGTTAAACAGAGTTGTTCATAGTAATGAGCATGATGAAAATATAGATGTTAATCTCAATACTTCAACAGGTACAAGACAGGCGTATGAGCTTATAGAAAAAATTGTTGAGCAGACTAGAAAAGATAAAGAGTCTGCCCAAGATGCAAGTGAAGCAAAATCAATGTTCTTGGCAAATATGTCACATGAAATTCGTACACCACTTAATGGTATTGTTGGATTTACTGAACTTCTTAAAGATACTGGTCTCCAAGAGGAACAAGGTGAGTTTGTTGATATAATTGAAAAAAGTTCTGAAAACCTTCTTGAGATTATCAATAATATTCTTGACCTTTCTAAAATTGAGAGCAATAAGCTTGAAATTGAAGATATTGCATTTAATCCTATTGCGGAGTTTGAGAGTGCTGTTGAGATCTATGCTGTGCGTGCAAGTGAGAAACATATTGACCTGAGTTGTTTTATCGACCCTGTTTTAGAACAACCAATCAAAGGTGATCCAACGAAGATTAAAGAGGTTATTATTAACCTTTTATCAAACGCAGTTAAGTTTACAAGTAGTGCAGGTGCTATTACTGTAGATATTAGAAAACTAGAAACACATCAAGAGGGTGTAACGAGAATCAGATTTGAAGTTCAAGATAGTGGTATCGGTGTTACAAGTGAGCAAAAATCTAAAATATTTGAAGCATTCTCTCAAGCAGATACATCGATTACTCGTAAGTATGGAGGTACTGGTCTTGGACTCACTATCTCAAGTAACTTTATTGAGCTTATGGGTGGTCAACTCGATCTACATAGTGAAACTGGTAAAGGAACAACATTCTTCTTTACCCTAGACTTTGAAGAGGCGGAGGCGATTAATGAGAGTGCTAAAGATGTGTATAGCAACATTCATGCACTAGTTTTAGAGTCTTCAGATAAAAGTAAAAAACAAGAGATGTATCTTCGTGAATATCTTGATTTTTATGGTGTTAATCATACTTCTTTTAAAGATGTGGATGAGCTAAATCAGGTTCAAAGTGAGGGCAATTTTAATATTATTTTTGCCGATTATGACTTTGCGGATGAGAAAAGTCTATTAGCAATGAGTAATCACCCTCAAGAACTTATCCTTCTTACAAAATCATACTATATGAAGTCAATAGAGGCTATTGGTGCACAGATATTTAAAACATTGTATGAACCACTAAATAGTACAAAACTAAAGTTATCTTTACAAAACTATAGCAATAATGACTTCACAAACAAAAAATATGTAAACGCAATTAAAGAAGATGCGCCAAATGCGACGATGTTTGATGCTAAAGTCCTTGTTGCCGAAGATAACATTATTAACCAAAAGCTTATTAAAAGAACACTTGAAGAGATAGGTTTAACAGTTAGTATTGCTTCAAATGGTTTAGAGGCTTTTCAAAAACGTAAAGATGAAGAGTTCTCCCTTATCTTTATGGATATTCAGATGCCATTCTTAGATGGTGTAGAAGCAACAAAAGAGATTTTAGAATATGAAGCTGAGTATAACAAACAACATGTTCCTATTATTGCACTAACTGCCAATGCCTTAAAAGGGGATAGAGAGATATTTTTAGAAGCAGGCTTAGATGAGTATACAACAAAACCTCTTGTTCGTGCAGATATTTTGTCCCTATTAAATATTTTCTTAGCAGATTATATTATTGATGAAAAAAGTGCAAAAAGAAAAAGAGAGGAGGCTTCTTTAACTATTAAAGAAAAAGGAGTAACTTATACAGCAGATATCCTAGTGGCTAAAGGAAGTGGATTTGAAACAAAATTATTTGAGAAACTTTTAAGACCTCTTGGGTATAAATATGAAGTTGCTAAAGACATAGAAGATCTCTTTAGTATGGCTGAAGAAAAAGCGTATAAACTTGTTATCTTTGACAAAGGAATAGATGAACTTGTGTTGAGTAAATTTTCAAAACTTGTTAAAGATATGAACTCTCAAAAAGGCATAAGCACTAGTCTTATATTGTTAAATAATGATTCATCTACAAGTAATGCTAAAGATACTGAGTATGTTGATGAAATTATTAACAATTCAATGAGTAAAGATTTACTTAGACTCTTGTGTGAAAAATTTATTTAGTTGATAAGGAATAATTAATGAGAAGAAATGATTTGATAGTTTTAGCAGTTGATGATGATATGATAAATCTTAAGTTGCTAAAATCTATGTTGAAAAAGACAGGAAGAGTGACTGAGGTTATCGAAGCTGCAAATGGTTCAGATGCAATCGGTGTGTTAAAGTCTCGTGATGATATTGATTTGATATTATTGGATATTATTATGCCTATTATGGGTGGTCTTGAGGTACTTAAAGTTGTTAGAGCAGATGACAACCTTCGCCAACTTCCAATTATTGTGTTAACAACAGATGAAACAAAGAAAAGTGATGCCTTAGAATTTGGAGCAAATGGGTTTTTGATGAAGCCTATTAGAACGAATGACCTTATGGAAAAGATAGCAACTGTTATTTTATAAATGCTTTTAAAACAGATTCTTTATATAAGAACCTGTTTTAAAACTTCCTCAACTCTACTTACTCCTAAAATTTCCATTGTATCTTTAACTTCTTTAGGAATGTCATCTAAATCTCTCTCATAATTTTTCTGAGGTACTAAAACCTTTGTCATACCTGCTTTGTGGGCTGCGATGAGTTTCTCTTTTAGTCCACCAATTGGTAATACATCTCCACTCAATGAAACTTCACCAGTCATAGCGATTTCAGAGCGAATCTTTTTCGAACTTAGTATAGAAGATATAACACTAACCATTGCTATACCAGCACTCGGTCCATCTTTTGGAGTGGCTCCATCTGGAACATGTACATGCAGGTCATAACGCTTATATACTTCGCTAGCATCAACTTTTATATTGTCTTCTTTTTCTTTAAATGTTTTTGGAATATCTTCGTTTGAAATTTTTAATTTTTTAGTATCTATGAGAGTTTTAACAACACTCATCGCGATGCGTGCAGACTCTTTCATAACATCACCAAGACTTCCTGTAAGTTGCATTGTGCCTTTGCCTTTGATGCGAATACTCTCAATCTTAAGTACATCTCCACCGACTGCTGTCCATGCAAGACCATTTACAACACCGATTACAGGGATTTTATCCGTTTTTTCTATCTCAAAAACACTTTTATCAAAGAAGTCCTTTAGGTTTTTGAGCGTTATAGATACTTTACTAAGTTCTGGGTTTTGTAAAATATCTTTAGCAACTTTTCTGTTGACATCAGCTAAACGGCGACGAAGATTACGAACACCTGCTTCTCTTGTATAACTATGGATAAGTTCTTTGAGTGCTGGCTTTGAGATACTAAGTTCAGATTTTTTAAGCCCATGTTTTTTTATCTCTTGAGGAAGTAGATACCTTGTTGCTATTTCAAACTTTTCTTGAGGTGTATATGAACTGACTGTTATGAACTCCATTCTATCACGAAGTGGAGCAGGGATGCGACCTACATCATTAGCAGTTGCTATGAAGATAACATTACTCAAATCAAGGTTAAAGTTTAAGTAGTAGTCTCTAAATTCACTATTTTGTTCTGGGTCAAGTATCTCTAGTAATGCTGCTGTTGGGTCACCCCTTTGGCTTCTTGAGACCTTGTCTATCTCGTCTAAAACAATAACAGGATTCATTTTCTTAGCATCTATTAGTCCCTGCGTTATGCGTCCTGGCATAGCACCAACATAAGTACGGCGATGTCCTCTAAGCTCATTTACATCTTCAAGACCACCAAGAGCGATTCTGATAAGTGGACGCTTCAAAGCCGTTGCGATGGAGTTAGCCAGTGAAGTTTTACCAACTCCTGGAGGGCCCGAAAAACATAAAATTGCTCCTGCACTTTTTTTCTGACTGATGCCTCTAAGCTCTAGTAACTCTTTAACTGCAAAATACTCCACAATACGCTTTTTAGGTTTTTCAAGCGAAAAGTGATCTTCATCAAGCTGCGTTTGTACATCTTCAATTTGCAAAGATTTTTTTGATACAACACCAAAAGGGATATCAAGAACCCAGTCAAGATAAGTCTGTGTCATTGAAGCATCAGAAGAATCAGGGTGCATACGAGAAAAACGCTCTAGTTGTTTGTTTATTTCTTTGTAAGCGTCCTCACTCATTCCATCTTTTTTTGCTTCAAGTTTTTTTCTATATTCTTCTATCTCTTCATCTCTTGAGTTGTCAGTTCCGAGCTCTTTTTGAATCTCTTTTAACTGTTCTTTTAAAAAGTACTCTTTATTTACTTTTTCTATATGCGTATGAACTTTAGAGCGAATCTCTTTTTGGAGTTTATTTGCTTCTATCTCGTCTATAAGATAGTCAATAAGATTTAAAAATCTCTGCTCTGTATCAACTTCTGTAAAAAGTTTATAAGCCTGTTCTTTTTTGAGTTTTACAGTAGAACAGATAAGATCAATGATACGGTTATTATCATGATTTTCTTCTATAGTACGCAGTAAATCAGGTGGAAAATAGTTACTTATACTTGAGAGTGTTCTTACTTTTTCTCTTAGTATCTCAAGTATAGCATCAACTTTGAGAGAATGCACTTCACTTGGTTCTATGATATTAACATGAGCGATAAGTGGACTTTGTGATACTTCGTAGGCTGATTTTGCTCGTGCTAAACCTTGAAAAAGAACTTTGACTCTTCCATCAGGCAAAGAAACTTTTCTCATGATAGAGCCAACAACACCAGCGTCATATAAAGATTCATAATCTCTTTGACCTTCTAAACTTGGCTTTGTAGGACAAACTATAACAAGTGTGTTTTCTTCTATAGCTTTTGTTGCTGCGTTTATATTGTTTTCATCACTTAAAAACAGAGGTGAAATCATAAAAGGGTATAAAAAGAGTTCATCTTCTGCTATAACAGGTATATCAGCTGGAAATTCTCCGTAGTTGCTTAATTTCATAAAATATTTTCCTATTTATTTAAAGTTTTATTATCATCATTTGAAATATCATTAGTGATAGAGTGACGAGATACAACACTCACTGTATCTGGGACTAAGAAACCATACCAGCTAGCTGTACCATCACCCTCAAACCACGCACGGTACCAAGAGGTATTTGCTCTATCGACTTCTTCCCAGTTTATCCATGGTTGTGGTGTAATAGCTCTGTAGTAAGCAGCAGCTTTGGGTTTGTCAACTCTATCATATAAAGAGGCGATAGTTTCATTTAAAACTGCTTGTGCCATATAAAGATTTGTCGCCATTGTATCTACGACAGGATAGTACATAGAGTGAGGATAGTTGCGTTTAAAGTTTTGGGATGCCGTGATTGCCTCACTTATCAAAGATTGGTCTCGTCTAGGATTTGGGAGTGCCATGTATTTTGATTTTATCTTCATAAACTCTGAAAACTCTTTTTCGTTTGTATTGGCATATCTTTTTATATACTCACTTAAAAAATGCTCACTTAAAAGATACTCTTCATAGTGCATATGGGCGATGGCAAGAATCATTGTTGCTTCTGGAAGCAGAGGCGAGGCGGCATGTTCACTTTGGAGTGAAGAGTAGTAGTTGTCCGCTTTATCAAAGTTGCCATCAGAGACACTCTCGATAATCTTTGCATACCAATAAAGGGCAGGTTTGTTGTACTCTTCTACTTTTTTAGAACAGCCAGAAAAGAAGACAATAACGCCTAAAACTACGAGAATAAAGTTAGTTTTGATTTTCATAAATACATCCATATACTTTTTATGATGCTATTTTAGCTAAAAGATATATAACACTCTTTAAACTAGGAATATTTTATGCTTAAAAGTGATACAATAGACAAAATTAAAAAAAGGTTTTTTATGAAATTTGATATGGTGACACCACTTTTAGGCTTCGAAGAGATAAAACAAGTTGAGTTACAAAAGATAGATGATATTTTCATGAGAATGCAATCTAGCCAAAATGAAAATATATCTTTTACACTTGTAAACCCTTATGCTTTAAGAGAATATGATTTTGAAGTGCCTAAAAACCTAAAAGAAGAACTTGAGATAACAGTAGATTCAAATATACTTATATATAACATACTTCTTATCCAAACTCCCATAGAAGACTCCATAGTAAACTTTATAGGACCCTTAGTCTTTAACTCAGATGTAAATAAAGCCGCACAAATTAT
>JASFZD010000035.1:0-3903 GCA_045046645.1 Sulfurimonas sp.
GCAATCAATAGACTCGGTGAAGAGCAACCTTTATCAAAAGATATTCTCTGGAATCATGGTGGATATAAATACAATGGCATCGATGTTGTAACAGTAGAAGTGGTTTAGGAGATAGATGATGATTAAAAAATTAATATTATTAGTAGGTTTAACAGGTGCTTCTCTTTTTGCACAAGTTAAAGGCGATGTTGAAGTACCATATATCTCTTATGAGATTAAAATGGGTAAAGGTTTTGATGCAGTTCAATCAAACTGTTTGATGTGTCACTCTTTTGGTTATATAATCAATCAAGGTCCACAATCACATGATTTTTGGCTCAAAAAGATTAATAAAATGATAGTTCATTTTAAAGCTCCTATGACAAAAAAAGATATAGTAACTGTTAATGATTATCTGTTTAAACATTACGGAAATGGTAAACTAAAGTAAACTTTACAAATCTATAGCGCACTTCTTTAAGTCTTCGAGTGTTACAAGACGAAGAATTGCCTCATGAGTAGAATGAATAAAAATCTTCGGTGAAGCACCATCCTTGATAGATTGGGCAAACCGAGCTCCTGAAAGACACCAGCTTTCACCAGGTTTTACTCCTACAAAATCATATTGTGGCATTGGTGTTGAAAGATTATTGCCTGTGCGTTTGGAGTACTCTAAAAACTCTTTTGTTGCATAGATACACACAGCGTGAATCCCAGGATTATCATTTCCCACTCTACAACTTCCCGTTCTATAAAATCCAGTAAGAGGCTTTAAACTACATGGTTCTAAAGGTGTTCCGAGTACATTTAATTCATTATTCATTTTAGGAGTTACCTTATTTTTTTTGCGATTATAACTTAAAAAATATAGCTATACCTAAAATACTAAGTGCATTAAATATTTCCTTAGCTAAAATTAAAAAAAAGATTGGATTTTAATGAATATTATTTCAAAAAAAGAAAGAATAAGAGGTGCTTTTTATGGAGCTATTGTTGGTGATGCTTTGTGCTTAGGCTCTCACTATGAATATGATGCTCAAAAAATATATAATGCCTATGGTCAAAAACCAATAGAAAAATTTATGTCTCCTGGTGAAATGATGGGTGGCTCAACACACGGAATAGGTTGGGGTGAACGCAATTATCATCCAGGGAAAAAAGCTGGTGGAACTACAGATTATGGGGATTATAATATTTTAGTATTGGAGCATTTAGCAGCTACTGCTGAACCTAAGCGTGACTTTAGTGTACAAGCTCTGATACCTCACTGGATGAATCGTTTTGAAAATGCTTGGGGTTCTTGGATATGTACCATGACAAAAGAAACATATGCACAAGTGAAGCAAAATATACCAGTTGAACAATTAGGAGGTATCTCTAACGCTATGGCGATTCGGCATGTAGCAGCTTACGCTTACTATGATACAGAAGAAGAGATAGCTACTGTAGCGAGAAAAGCGATGTTTACACACAAAAGTGAGGAAGCTTTATCAGGAGGAGAATTTTTTGCTCGTGTCACTTTTCGAGTTATACATGGAGAAAAACCAGCTGATGCTATCGAAAATGTAGCTGTTGGGATGAGTGAATTTATACAAGGTAAAGTAGCCCAAGCTATCGCAAAATATAAAGAAGCAATAGATGATAGTTCAGCCCTGTTTCAAGAGCAATTTACAGATGATTTGGCGATAACTTCGATGGCAAGACTTTGGGATATTGGTCGTTCTGAGCCTATTCGAGTGGGAAAAGCTAGTCCAACAGAAGGAACACTTCCCGGTGCTGTATATTTCATTTTAAAATATGCAGATAAGGAAAATGGTTTAAATGATGCACTTGTAGCAAACGCAATGGTTGGAGGAGACAATGCTTCTCGTGCTATAGCAATTGGAATGGTTTTGGGTGCTTATCATGGTGTAGGTGCTCTTAAAAAAGAGTGGTTAGAGAGTCTGGAGCAGTATGAATATTGTGAAAATTTACTTTTTAAACTTCCTTTACTCAAAAAACAGTAGGATATAAAAATGGCAAACCCAGCGATAACAGTAATGCAGTTAGAGTTAGCACTCAATAATATGCAAAATACAATGGTAAAAGAAGATGGCACCTTAGCACTTGATGATAAATTTTTTAAAATGTTCGATGAGTTGATGATAAAGTTAAAAGAAACCAGAGAGATAGCAGAGAGTATAAGAGAGAAGTAGTTACTTTTCTTTTTTAGTTCTAAGTATAAAGTAAAATATACCTGCAATTACTACAAAAAGAATCATTCTTATAGATAAAGTTGTAAAGTCTGTTGTGTCATTCATGGTGGGATTATAGCATAAAAAATAACTCTATATCTTGTGCAATTTCATCAATCGCTTGCGTTGCAGGTTTGTAGAGAACTTTTGTGTATAACTCATCAAAAATAGCATCACTTTTTTCTAAATTATTTAAGATACTATTTTCAATATTTACGACAATTCTGTCAGTATTGATAACATACCCACTTGTGCCGATGACAATAAATAGTTCACAATCATCTAACTCTACTTGTAGTTCTTCATATTTTGGCGCGGCTTCTCCAAAAAAGACAATATTTGGTCTAAGGTGTGTAGAACAGTTTGGGCATAGACCATGAAAGACCTCTTTTTGTTTTTTGTATCCAATGTCAGTTAAAAAACTACAATTAGGGTTTTGACAACATACTTCTGGCATAAATCCGTGTAAATGTATGATATCTTCATGTGCTAAACCAGATTTTTCAAAAAGATTATCAACATTCTGAGTTATAACGGCTATATCGTTTGGATGTCTTTTTTTGAGTTGCGTGATAACTTCGTGTGCATGATTTGGTTCTTTATCCTCAAGTTCTGCGCGTCGTTTATCATAAAACTCAATTGTTATATCTTCATTTTTCTCTAAACTATCGTAGTTACAGACAACTTGGACATCATACTCTTCCCACAGTCCATTGTTGTCTCTAAAAGTACTTATGCCTGATTCTGCACTGATACCAGCACCACTAAGTATGACTATTTTTGCCATGATAAACTCCTTATTAAATCAGAAAGAATTATTTTTTTGCTATACTAAACTAGACTTATTTTAAAAGGCATTTAATGATTATAGAGGAATTTATCTTAAATTATATATTTTTGTATTTACTCCTAGAAATATATGAAGTACAGTGGCAAAAAGCTAAAAGCTTGATGGGTATGTTGGCGCATATGTATCACTATTATCATAAAAATATATTTTTATTTTTTAGTATGCACCCCACATTTTACTTCTCAATAGCTTTTATGATGCTAAGTGAATATAATGTCTATGCAACGATACTATTTTTTATAAAAACATTAGATATCGTTATGAAAATCATTTTAATCAAACAAGTCTTTATAGATAAAGAACTAACACCAGAGATGACTTACGCTCTTTTATCTCCTATAAACCCACTCCTACCTTATATCGGATTGGTAGCATATCCAAGTTTGATATTTTTAGCTTTATCTTAATTTTTATTTAAGTGCTTTTTCAGCCTTGATAAGTGCCACAACACCATCATACATATCTTGAACCGCTTGAACTTCTGTGATACCTAAACGGCGACGATTACTGATATCATAAATACCATCTTCGCTCTGGGAATGTTCCCCGTGTATACCACGAATTTGCAGATAAAATTTATCTGTAATTGCTTTAAAAGATTCCATATCTTTAGCTAAGTTTGGTAAAGCGATATGTACACTTGCACGCATAGCAGTTCCTAAGTTAGTAGGACAAGATGTGATATATCCTAAGTGTTCACTATAAGAAAATGGGACTTTAGTTTCTATACTTTTGATTGCGTTTACTAGTCTTGTAAAAACTTCTTTAATATCTCCACCTTGTTGCATAGAGATAATACGGAGTTGGTCTTCTTCATTTACCCATACTAAAAATGTTTTA
>JASFZD010000036.1:0-6399 GCA_045046645.1 Sulfurimonas sp.
TAATACCCTCCCTTACTTCTTAGCTGTTTTACCGGCTTTACGCACGATATGCTCTTCCATGTATTTAACACCTTTACCTTTGTAAGGCTCTGGTGGACGGAAACTTCTTATTTCTGCAGCTGCAGAACCTAAAAGTTGTTTGTCATGACTCTTAAGAGTAATAACATTTTTTTCAACACTAGCTTCAAGACCATCAACTAAATCATAATTAATATCATGAGAATGACCAAGTTGAAGATTAAGAACTTTACCTTTAACAGCAGCTCTATAACCAACACCATTAATCTCTAGTTGTTTACTATAACCAGTAGTTAAACCAGTAACAATATTTTGAGATAGTGCTCTATAAGTTCCCCAGAATGCTCTATGAGCTTTCTCATCAGATTTTGCAGCAAAAGTTAAAACGTTTCCGTCAATTTTGAAGTCAACATTTCCTTTTGTGTCTAAATCCATAGTTGTTTTGCCTTTAGCAAAAGTTATTACATCACCATTTGAACTAACTTTGATGTCAGCTGCAAATTCTACAGGTTTTTTACCAATTCTTGACATAATTCACCCCTACCAAATCGTACACATAACTTCGCCACCAATGCCAAGCTCATATGCTTTGTCATTTGGTAGTACGCCATGTGATGTACTTACAATAATAGTTCCGTAACCATTTTTGAAACGCTTAATATCTTCTTTACCTTTGTAAACACGTCTACCAGGTTTAGAAACTCTTTTCATTTCATTGATTACTGTTTTGCCATCTTCGTTATACTTAAGTACAACTTTGATAGTTTTTTTAACGCCATTTTCGATTACATTACATGAATCAATGTAACCTTTATCTACTAAGATATTTGCTACAGCTTCGACACTCTTAGAGTGAACTAAAGTAGTAACTGGTAATCTTCTCATACCTGCATTACGAACGCGAGTTAACGCATCTGATACTAGATCATTAATTGCCATTATTTTTCCTTATGTGTAGTTATTAAAGCACTAAGCTCAATAACTGCGAATGAATAGTAGTTTCCTCTTGGCTTACCAAGAAGACTTTCTAACACCTGGGATTAATCCCTCGTTTGCCATTTTTCTAAAACATATACGACAGATTCCGAAATCTCTAAGTACTGAATGTGGACGACCACAGATTTGACATCTTGTGTAACCACGTACTTTAAACTTAGGTTCTCTTGCCGCTTTTGCGATCATAGACTTCTTAGCCATTAGTTGCTCCCTTTAGTAAAAGGCATACCCATTTTCTCTAAAAGAGCAAACGCAGCCTTATCAGAATCAGCAGTAGTAACCATAGTAATGTTCATACCATGAATTTGCATGATAGAATCATAAGAAACTTCTGGAAAGATTAATTGTTCATCAAGACCGAAGTTATAGTTACCACGACCATCAAAACCATTTCTAGCAACACCACGGAAATCTTTTACACGAGGAAGTGCAATAGATACTAGGCGGTCTAAGAAGTTATACATATTTTCACCACGAAGTGTTACACGGATACCTACTGGCATACCTTCACGAACTTTAAAACCTGCAACAGATTTTTTAGCTATTACTGTAGTTGCTTTTTGACCAGCAATTTGAGTAATTGTATCTTCAATGTTTTGAATAAGCTTGTTATCTTTCATTGCAAAACCAGCACCAACAGAGATGATTATCTTCTCTACTTTTGGTATTTGCATAGGGTTCTTAATCCCTAAATCAGCTTGTAATTCAGACTTTAAAGCTAAATATTTATCTTTTAAGCGTGCCATCTAATTATGCCTCCACTTTGCGTACATTTGAAGCATCTATAGGCATCTCTTTATTGATATGACCGCCTTTAGTGTTCTCTTCAGTTGGTTTGATAGCTTTTTTAGCTACCTTACAACCCTCTACAATAACCTTGTTACTCTTAGGCATAACTGATAAAACAGTAGCCTTAGTTCCACGGTCATCACCAGCGATAATTTCTACAGTATCGCCTTTTTTGAAATTAAATTTTGCCATTAAACAACCTCCGGTGCAAGAGATACAATTTTCATGAATCCTGCGTAACGCACTTCACGACCAATTGGTCCAAAAATACGAGTACCAATAGGCTCTCTCTTGTCGTCAAGTATTACAGCTGCATTGTCATCAAAACGAATAAGAGAACCATTTTCACGGTGAATCTCTTTGTGTGTTCTAACGATAACAGCTTTTACTACTTTACCTTTTTTAACTTTAGAAGTTGGAGTCGCTTTTTTTACAGAAGCAACGATAACATCGCCAACTGAAGCATAACGACGCTTAGAACCTCCAAGTACCTTAATACACATAATCTCTTTAGCACCTGTGTTATCAGCTACTACTAAACGAGTAAAACCTTGGATCATTACTTAGCTCCTGATACTACTGTTTTAAGTCTAAAAGATTTAGTCTTAGAAAGTGGGCGACATTCGATTGCAATAATCTCATCCCCTACTTTAACTTCATTACGCTCATCATGTACTAAGTACTTTTTGAAGCGTTTTACAACTTTGTGATAACGAGGGTGCATTACACGACGCTCAACAACCATAGAAACAGTTTTATCACCAGCAATAGTTATTACTTTGCCTTGTATTTCACGTTTATTTGCCATCTATAAGCCCCTAGTTTACCACTGCAGTAAGTGCAGTGTTAATTTTTGCAATATCTTTTTTAGCGATACGAAGTTCACTAGTGTTTTGAAGTTGCATAGTCTTTTGTTTCATTTTTAAAGTAAAAAGTTCAGTCTTTTTTTCTTTAAGCATAGCTTGAAGTTCAGCTGAATTTTTATCTGCTAAATCAGAATAGTTCATTGTTCATCTCCGCAGTGATTATTTTACATTTGAATGGTAGTTTGTGCATTGCAAGAGTTAAAGCTTCACGAGCTATATCTTCTGGAATACCAGCCATTTCAAAAATTATACGACCTGGCTTAATGTTCATTACCCACTGATCAACTGCTCCCTTACCTTTACCCATACGAGTTTCAAGAGGTTTTGCAGTCAATGGCTTAGCAGGAAATACACGAATCCACATCTTACCTTGACGCTTAATGTGACGAGTTGCAGAGATACGCGCTGACTCTATTTGACGAGAGTTAATACGACCAGCTTCAACAGCTTTAAATGCAATGTCACCAAAAGCTAATTTATAGCCTGAACGAGCGTAACCACGGTTACGACCTTTCATTACTTTACGATATTTTGTTCTTTTTGGCATTAACATAACTATTCAGCCTTTTCACTATTTTCACGACGAGGAGCACGCTTTGGACGACGCTCTTTTTTCTCTTGGGCTACTTCAATAGGAACGCCTTTAGTAAGAACTTCCCCTTTGAATATCCATACTTTAACACCGATAATACCGTATGTTGTATGCGCTTCAGCGAAACCGTAATCAATCTTAGCACGAAGTGTATGAAGAGGAACTCTTCCCTCTAAGTACCACTCAGTACGAGCCATTTCAGCACCACCAAGACGACCAGCAACTGCTACTTTGATACCTTTAGCACCAGATCGTTGTGCACCTTGCATAACTTTCTTCATAGCTCTTCTAAATGCTATACGACGCTCAAGTTGAGTAGCTACATTCTCAGCAACAAGTTGTGCTGAAGTTTGCGCTTTTTTCTCTTCTTTGATGTTTACAGAAATTGTTTTACCAATAAGCTTTTGAAGATTAGCCTTAAGCTTCTCAATATCAGCACCTTTCTTCCCGATAATAATACCAGGACGAGCAGCAACGATAGTTACACGAAGTCTTTTAACTGTTCTTTCAATGATAATGTTAGAAACACCAGCATAATAAAGCTCTTTTTTCAAAAATGTTCTTATCTTGTAATCTTCACCTAAAGCAGCAGGAGCTGTTTTAAAGTTAGGGAACCAACGGCTCTCCCAGTTACGATTTATACCAAGACGCAAACCAATAGGATTACATTTATGACCCATACTATTTACCCTCCACTTCTACTAAGATATGTGCTGTTGGTTTTCTAATACCAGAAGCCATACCACGAGCACGAGGACGGAATCTTTTTAGAACTGGACCATTATCAACACGACATGATTTAACAATACAATCTTCAGCTTCCATACCACTGTTAGCTACTGCAGATGCAATAACTTTAAAGATAATTTTTGCCGCTTTGTTTGGAGTGAATTCTAAAGCTGCCATAGCCTCTTCAGCATTCATACCTTGAACCTCTCTTGCAATAAGACGAGATTTAATTGGAGATACACGGATAAATTTTAATAATGCTCTAGCCATGCCTACCCCTTCTTCTGAACAGAGCCCTTATGGCCCTTAAATGTACGAGTTGGTGCGAATTCACCAAGTTTATAACCAATATGATTCTCTGTAATATATACAGGAACAAATTGGCGACCATTATGAACATTTATTGTTAAACCAACCATATCAGGAAGAATCATAGATCTTCTTGACCAAGTTTTAATAGGTTTTTTCTTAGCTTCGGCTTTCATAGCCTCCACTTTTTTCATTAAATGATCATCTATGAATGGACCTTTTTTTACTGAACGAGCCATTGTTAACCTACCCTTTTTGCATTTGGTTTACGACGAGTAATAATTAACTTATCACTTGCTTTCTTACGACGAGTCTTAGCACCCTTAGTTGGTTTACCCCATGGAGTAACTGGATGACGACCTGAGTTCGTTTTACCTTCACCACCACCATGCGGGTGATCAATTGGGTTCATTGCAGAACCACGAGTTTGAGGACGAATTCCTAAGTGTCTTTGACGACCAGCTTTAGCGATAACGATGTTACCAAACTCTTCGTTTCCAACACTACCAACAGTAGCAAGACATTCACCAAGCACTAAACGCATTTCAGATGAAGGCATACGTAATGAAACATATTTACCATCACGACCCATAATCTGAGCAGATGTTCCAGCAGAACGAACGAGTTGTCCACCCTTACCAGTCTTAAGCTCAACATTATGAATTAATGTACCCACTGGGATATTTTTAAGCTTCATAGTGTTACCAGGTTTAACATCTAAACCAGCATCAGCAGAAGAAATAGTATCACCTACATTTAGTCCTTTTGGTTGAAGGATGTATCTTTTTTCACCATCAGCATAAGTTACAAGAGCGATACGACAGTTTCTGTACGGATCATACTCAATAGCACTTACTGTTGCAGGAATATCGAATTTGTTTCTTTTAAAATCAACAATACGATAAAGCTTTTTAGCCCCAGCTTGACGGTGACGAGATGTAATACGACCATTATTGTTACGACCAGCACTTGTTGATAGTTTTACTAATAATGAACGAACACTAGCTTTTGCAGTAATGTCACTTGAATCAACATTAGTGTAAAAACGACGAGACGGAGTTATCGGTCTATAAGTTTTTATTGCCATCTTATACCGCCAAACTTTCGATTTGTGCACCCTCAGGTAAAGTTACATAGAACTTTTTGAAGTCATTTTGCTTCCCTTTTGTGCCACGGAATGTTTTAACTTTTCCGCTTTGATTTAAAGAGTTTATTTTATTTGGAATTATTCCGAAATATTCTCTAAAAACTTCCTTAAGACCAGTTTTAGTCATACGAGGAGATGTTTGTACAACGATAACACCATCTTCTTGCATACCAAGAGTCTTCTCTGTGTATAATATTGATTTAATATCTGTAATATCAGCCATTACTTAGCCTCACTTGTCAGATTTTCCCAAACTGCTTTTTCGATCACAATTGAACGATAGTTAGCAGCTAAGAATGCATTTAATTCATTTGACTCAACAACATATGTAGATTTGATATTTTCAAAAGCTAAAAATGTTGGCTCATCTAATAAAGATTTAACAAAAAGAGTATCTCTTTGATTTAGTGCTTTAAATATTGTATTTGCATCTTTAGTTTTACCAGATGCAACTTCAATACTATCAACAATAAATAGAGAACCATTTTGAGCATGCTCATTTAAAGCGAAGTTTAAAGCTAATTTCTTTTGCTTTTTGTTCACTTTTAAATCGTAGTTACGGTTGTTTTGAGAACCAAAAGCTTTACCACCACCTACGAATATAGGAGAACGACGAGAACCCGCACGAGCACGACCGCCACCTTTTTGAGCCCATGGCTTTTTACCACCACCACGTACATCACTTCTACCTTTAGTAACCGCTGTGTTTGCACGTTGTGCAGCTTGAGCAGATTTCACATAAAGGTAAAGGTTATGAGGATTAATCCCAGAGAAAGACTCTGGTAATGCTACCTCAGATGCTTTTTCCATTTTATCATTTAAAATAATTGCGCTCATTACGAAGCTACCTTTATACGACCTAAAGCACCGTTTGCACCAGATACAGAACCTAAAACCGCAATGATTTTGTTTTCAGCATCGTAAGAAACGATCTCATTTTTTACACTGTTTTG
>JASFZD010000037.1:0-4718 GCA_045046645.1 Sulfurimonas sp.
TTTAAATTTTGAAGAAGTCTTTGAAAGCTCGTAAATAAGGGGTGGTGCGGATGAAAGGACTTGAACCTTCACACCTTGCGGCACCAGATCCTAAGTCTGTTCTTTATACTTTTCATTTAATTATAAAACATTTCATATCCTTTCAAAAGTATGTAATATAGGGACCTGTAGAGTTTTTAATGTTTTCATATAATTTCTTTAAATTTCATTCTTTTTCAAACTTTGTAGTAAAAACTGTAGTAAAAAAAGATACAATTGATATGTTTATATATCTGAGAGTATAACTTTTCCAGAAAATAGATAAAGTATTAAATGCAATGAAGATATTCTCCTATTTGCAATTATTATTGTTCTAAAATAGTGTAGTTAATATATTTTATATATATTAACTACTTTATATTTGATTAAATTCAATTAAGGTTGTATAATGTCTAAATGAATACATTTGAGCTAAGAAAAAAGATTGGACTTAATGTTTTTACAGTCAATATGATTAAACCTCTTTTAGAACTAGAGTATAAGCAACCTCTTATAAAAATCAATGCTATGGTAAAAAAAGGAGACTTACTTCAACTTAAACGAGGAGTCTATGCTTTTAACTCAGACTATAGAGATTATCCTTTAAATTTGATAGCAGTTGCAAACCTTTTACATAGACCATCTTATGTTTCTTTTGAATATGCTCTCTCTAATTATGGTCTTATTCCTGAGAGAGTATATACAATAACATCTGCTACAAGCTATAAGTCTTGGGAATACTCTACAGAAATAGGAAAATTTAGTTATACGAAAATTTCGTCAAAAGTTTATTCCTTAGGTTTAGAGTACAAATATGACGATAGAGATGGTGGATATTTAATAGCAACAGTAGAAAAAGCTCTCTGTGATAAGTTGTATCAAGATGGTAGAATTAAAGAGCTTAAAAGTAGTGAGATTATGGAGTACCTAGAAAATGACCTGCGCATTGAATGGGGTGAATTAAAAAAGTTAGATACTACACTCATGTGGAAAATATCTATGGCTTACTCATCCACTTTTTTACAAAAAGTAACATCTACAATTGCTAAAAGGAAAAAACATGTCTAATACACATCCTCATATTGTGTCTATGTTGGAGCGATATGATTTAACAACTACAGACCCCTATGAAGCCTTGCGTGAAATACTTCAAGAGATTGTATTGTATGCTCTAAGCACTACAAACTTTTTCAATCATGCTCTTTTTTATGGTGGTACAGCCTTACGAATACTTTATGGTTTGCCACGATTTTCTGAAGACTTAGATTTTTCACTCTTGCAAAAGGATGATACTTTTAATCTAAGTAAATATGAAAAAGTTGTTGTTGATACACTCAAATCATATGGGTTTGAAGCAGCAGTAGAAACTAAAGTTAAAGAACAATCAGCAGTACAGTCTGCATTTGTAAAGGGCAACACAGTACAGCATCTTATCGCTATCAATGCACCTCAAGATATTATAGAGAGATACAATGCAGGCAAACTTTTAAAAATAAAGTTTGAAGTAGATACACAGCCACCTTTAAACTTTCAAGAAGAGCAAAAACTACATCTTTATCCAGCACCATTTATGCTAAGAGTAATGCTACCCTCTTCGTTATTTGCAGGAAAACTCCATGCAGTACTTTGCCGAGGATGGAAAAATCGTCCAAAAGGTCGTGATTGGTATGATATGGTTTGGTATGTGCAAAAACAGTATAGTGTAGACATAACACATTTAGCAACCCGTCTGCTTCAAAGTTGTAAAGCTCTAGAAAACTCAGAAGTTACTATGCCAAAAACCATAGAAGAATATACTCCAAAAATACTCAAAGAACTTTTATATAAACGAGTAGAAACTTTAGATGTAGAGTTAGCAAAAGATGATGTAAAACGATTTATATATGACGAAAATGAACTAAATATCTGGAGCAAAGATTTTTTCATAGCTATTATTGAGAAAATAGAGTTCCAATATGCCAAAAAGGCACTTTAATGGCACTTAAACCTGCTGGTGGAAAATATGAAGGTGTTTGGATTAACAAACTTAAAAATGGCGATATATCTTACTATATAAACTATCGTAATGAAGCAGGAAAACCAGTTAAGATTCAAGTTGGCAAAAAAACAATGGTATCTGATTTTACAGTTAGAGATGCTTATGCAAAGCTTATTGAAGTAAAATATAAATTACAACACGATCAAGAACCAACATTTAAAACTGGTAGAGTCGTAAAAGTCACTTTTAATAATATTTGGTATGAATTCTTGAAATATGCAAAAGCAAATAAGAAATCTTGGGCTATGGATGAACAAAATTATAATAAGCATATAAAACCAATTTTTGGTGCCAGGGGAGCAAAAAGTATAACTTCTTTAGACTTAGAAAATTTTAAACAATCCATTTTTTCAAAAAAATTGCAAGCTCAAACAGTAAAACATCAACTTACAGTAATTCGTACTATTTTTAACTATGCGATTAAACATGATCTAATTAAAAATTTTACAAGTCCATTTGCAAATGGTAAAATAAAAATGCCAGAGATAGATAATAGAAGACAAGGCTATTTAAGCAAAAAAGAAGCTAAAGAATTATTGAATATTTTAAAAGAAACACACACTTTAACTTATCATCTAACCGTTATATTGCTCTTTACTGGGGCAAGATTTAGTGAGATTACAGGAGCTGCCTCTAGAAAAAATAAATCAGGAATCGATACTCCTCTAAAATGGTCAGATGTTAACTTAGATAATGGAACAATATATTTCAAAAAAACTAAAAATGGGAATGATCGGCATATAGCTATGAATGAAACTTTATTGGCAACAATGGAAACTCTCTATGCTAACAAGGTAAATGAAAATGTTATAGTCAATAGTGCTGGAGGAATTATTCTTAGAGTACCGAAAGAATTTCTAGAAGCCGTTGAATGTATAATAAATGGAAATAAAGACAAGGAAAGTAAAAATAAAATAACAGCGCATTCTCTTCGTCATACTCATGCTAGCTGGCTAGCTGAAGAAGGGCTCGATATTTTACAGATTAAGGAACAATTAGGACATAAAAACTTAGATATGACAATGCGTTATGCACATTTAATACCAAATAAACGGCATAAGCTTACGAAAAAGTTATCATTATCTAATGACTCTTAAAACACAGATATACTTATACAAACTTCGCCAAACTAATTTTACATAAAGCACTAACGCTAATCCCAAACTCTTTTGCTGCAGATTCTATTTTAGTTTTTTCAGCTCTAGTAACATTTATAAAAATCTGCTCACTTGCTTTTTCACTTGCATCTTTTTTTGGTCTGCCACCTTTGTTTTTTTTAGCTTTATTCATGTCCGCTGATTTTATAAAATCTGTCTCTTTTTGGTTTATATCTAAATCATCCAATTCTTTAATCTTTGCCATATTAATCCTTGTTAAATACTAGTATTAAACTGATTATTTAGTAGTTTGTAAATCTCTTTCGTAAACTCTTTAATCTCTTCTTGAGCTTGACCTTTTTTGCTATACTCTTTAACTGTAAGTCCATCGCCATAACTGTTTTTGTAATCTGCTCGTGAGTATAATGTAGTATCTAAAAGATTAAAGTAGTTTTGTTTTTCTTTGATATATTCTTTTAAATCTTTGAGTTTTGATTTTGATCTACTATCAACATTATTGAGAATAACATTTGTTTTTAT
This sequence comes from Sulfurimonas sp., assembly GCA_045046645.1. Lineage (GTDB taxonomy): Bacteria > Campylobacterota > Campylobacteria > Campylobacterales > Sulfurimonadaceae > Sulfurimonas. The sequence continues at coordinate 3,694 of JASFZD010000037.1, forward strand.
AGTCTTACCTAAAGCTTCACTTGCATCTTTAAGTATTTTTCTAAATTTTTGTAATCCAAATATCTCTATTTGTGATATACCTAGAGGAGTAATTATAATATCAGCTTTAATAAGGGCTATTCTATTAATATCACTATCATATCCTCCGCTATCAATTATAAGAAGATTATTTTCATTAGATTTATAGTGGCTCAAAAATTCTATTAAATCAACATCCTTTTGAGTGACACATTTTATAGTTTGAAGTTTTACACTCACTCGAAGTTGGTTAAACAAGATAGCAGAGTGTTGAGAATCAAGATCGAGTATGGCAATATCTTCATATCTATTTTGAACCTGATATGCAAAATTAATAGCGATAGTACTTTTACCAACTCCCCCTTTTTGATGCGAAAACAAAACAACCATAAAAACCCCTTTAATTTTAGTATTATAGTAGTTTTATACTTGAATAATACTTATTTATATATTTTTGTTTTTCAACTTTTTAGCATAAAAATGATTACAAAAATTATCTGCTTTATTGTGAGGTGTAAATTATTTAGTTATTATATTAACAAGATATAATTATAAACATATATTATTTAGGAAGCATTCATAACAGAATAATCTAACTCAGCACTTATCTGGTCAACGGCAGATTTACTTCGTGGAGATTATAAACAATCAGATTATGGGAAGATTATTTTACCATTTATATTGTTAAGAAGATTAGAATGTGTACTCAAATAGGATCAGAGCGGCTTTGAGGATATAGTTTATGAACCGATTTCCAAGGGATTGAAGGCTAGTTAATTTTCTTAATAGTGAAGAGTTCACTTATGCTATATTAAAATGATATTTTTCATCATCTTTTTTTTATCACATGATTTTTTTCTCTTTCTTGTATATGGATTTCAATCTAAAGTTAAACTAATAAATATAAATAGTCAGTCCTGAAAAACCCACTTCCTAAAATCAAGCTTCAAATCTAAATTTCTAATACCTAACAATTTTCCAATCTAGAAGTTAAACTCCTATTATTC
>JASFZD010000038.1:0-6682 GCA_045046645.1 Sulfurimonas sp.
TATATTATACCATAAATAGGTACTTTCGAGAAGGTTTTATCAGCTATTTTTGAGAGATTTTGAAAGTCTTTTGGTGCTGTTTGTGAGGTGCTTACTAATAATATATTCCTATTACAGAATGAGGGATAATTAAATCAATATGCTCTCCAAATTTAATCAAAAAGCAAGATGTTTTTTTAGCTTCTTCTAAATATTTATGTTTAAAACCTAATAATTGACCTATAAGATCTTTCTCTAAACATTTATCCAATGTAATATCATATTGAGCTTTGAAAGGTCTTGTGTCTATTTGATATGTTTGTTTTTTTGTCTCAAGATACTTATTGGCTTTTCTATCTAATTTTCCAGATTTATAAGCTTTATGGAGTTTAAAATGAGTAAAAAAAACTTCTGGTGGGATTAGGGTTGTAAAGTGTTCATTTTTACTTATATTTTTAACTGCTACTTCAAAATAACTATTGCCTATATCCTCATCATCAGGTTTTAGGTTCAATGGCATCAAAAACATAAAAGTATCATTGGGATTATCTAACATAAACTCAGGAACGATTCTTTTAGGCTTTCCCATCTTTAGATATCCATTCTCATACTTTATGTCTCATGTTATCAATCTTTCTTAGCCATTATCGAACTTTCTTGTTTTTGACAGCCATCTTGATATAAATATGTAGTATTTCAATAGCTGCTGGTGTAATGCCACTGATATTCATAGCAGCTTGCAGTGTTGGAGGGGTGAATGAGGCAAGTTTTTCTTGCACCTCTTTACTCAATCCACTTACTCCTGTAAAGTCAAAACCTTCAGGGATTTTGATTTTAAGATACTTTTTCATTCTTTGTATCTCTTCACTTTGTTTGTCGATGTAACGAGCATATTTCCCTTCAACTAAAATCTCTTTTTTGATATAGTCGCTAAACTCTTCAAGTTCTGGAACAAGTTTAAGCATTTTTTCTACATCAAAAGTTTTTCTTGCAACAAGTTGCTGTGCAGTAGAGACATCTTTTAATGGCTGTTCATCCATAGATTCAAGAAGGGCATTAAACTCTTTGTTTGGAGTAAATTTTGTATCTTCAAGAAGCTGGGCACCGTAACGAATCTGTTTATCTTTTAGCTTGATTTTTTCGTAGAGTGCATCACTCACGAGTCCTAAATTATGCCCATATTTTCCAAGTCTTGTATCAGCAGATTCTTCTCTCAAAAGAAGTCTATACTCGGCGCGAGAGGTAAACATTCTATATGGTTCATTAGTCCCTTTTGTGACCAAATCATCGATAAGAACACCGATGTAAGCCTCATCTCGTCGTAGTATTAGAGGCTCTTTGTTTTGTAGGCTTAGGCTTGCGTTTATCCCTGCCATGATGCCTTGTGCGGCTGCTTCTTCATAGCCTGTGGTTCCGTTGATTTGACCTGCAAGATAGAGTCCTTTTATCTTTTTAGTCTCAAGAGAGTGTCTAAGTTCACGAGGGTCTACAAAATCATACTCTATGGCGTAACCATAACGAACTATTTTGGCATTTTCCATACCAACTATTGAGTGAATCATATCTCTTTGTACTTCAGGTGGCATAGATGTACTCATGCCGTTGATGTAGTACTCTGTAGCCTCGGCAGTTTGTGGTTCTAAAAAGAGATGATGTCTATCTTTGTCGGCGAATTTACTTACTTTATCTTCAATACTTGGACAATAACGAGGGCTTTTTCCCTCTATCTGACCTGTAAAAAGAGGTGCACGGTAGAAGTTACTCTCTATAATGTCATGTGTATTTTGGTTTGTGTAGGCTATAAAACATGGGAGTTGCTTTTTGTTTTTACGAAATTCTTCTGTATCCGTTCTAAAACTAAAAGGAGAAGGTTCTTCATCGCCATCTTGCTCTTCCATCACTGAAAAGTCAATAGTTGTAGCATCAATACGAGCACAAGTTCCAGTTTTTAATCTTGCCATATCAAGATGACAATCATGGCGTAAAGAATCACTTAAACCAATACTTGTTTGTTCACCATAACGACCTGCACTCTGTTGAATCTCTCCAACATGAATGATACCTTTTAAGAATGTTCCTGTTGTGATAATGACTTTTGAAGCATTATATTCATTTAAAAGGTCAGTTTTAACACCTTTAACTGCTCCTTCTTTGATGATTAAAGACAAAGCCATCTCTTGGACTAAGTCAAGATTTGGAGTATTTAAAACAACATTACGAGCGATAACACGATATCTATCCATGTCAATCTGCGCACGACTTCCACGAACAGCAGGTCCTTTTGTTTGGTTGAGTATGCGAAACTGTATCCCAGCCTCATCAGTAATAAGCCCCATCTGTCCACCAAGTGCATCAAGCTCACGGACTAAATGCCCCTTAGCAAGACCACCAACAGCAGGATTACAAGAGGTAGCCCCAACATTTTCACTAAGCATCGAAATCATCAGCGTTTTGTTACCAATACGAGCAGAAGCAAGTGCCGCTTCAACTCCAGCATGACCTCCACCTACTACTATCACATCATAATTCATGGTTATTATGTCCTATTACTTATTATATTTAAATGGAATTTTAGCATTTTTGAGTATGATTTGCAATTAAGATTAAATAGCTAGTTTAATCTTATCTGTTGCATAATTATGAACAAGTAACTGTATAAGATTTTGATAACCTATACCTAATTCTTTAGATTTTGCCTTGATTATACTTAAGTCACTTACAGAAAACCTTATGCTAGTTTGTTTTTTTTCTTGAAGTGATTTTGTATATTTAGCATAATTTTTATACTCATCAATTTCATCTATATTTAGTGTATCATCTTGCCATTCATTTGATTCGATAGACCTCAAAAGCTTTAACTCTTCATTATCAAGATATTTGGTGTCATTGTTCATCATAATCTCCTTTGTACTTTTTATTTAGTTTTCTACTCGGTATTATAGTTTTTAAAAAAATTTCTGCTTCATTCTCTACAAAAGGTACATAGCAGATATAGCTATCAATCTCTAGGATAAATATCTTTTGATTTGGATACTTATCTATGTTTGGATGAGATTTTCTTCCAAGTATATCGCCGTTAAGTAGTTTTTCTAAAACCATCTCAAAACTGATACCTCTTTGAAGTTGCAATAATTGATTTTTTTCTTCATTCCAATTAATTACTTTATTCAAATCCCTGTCCTTTTGTCGCATTCAATAGTTTATTTTAGCATAATTGTATATCTCTAGTCAATACAAATTATCAGTTAGCATACTTTACTTAATAATTCTTCTTAAACTAGGCGGCTATGTCCTATTACTTATTATATTTAAATGGAATTTTAGCATTTTTGAGTATGATTTGCATAATATATTAAAGGTTTTAAGATGAGTGAAGATTTATTTAAAGATTATGTACCAGAAATTTTAGTATATGATCCCAAAGTTGATGGAAGTTATGAACATAAAATACGCGAAGAGCACCTCCATGTTAAAGATTATTTACTGAAAAAAATTCGTAAAGCAAAGTCAAAAGCAAAAGAGAAAGTTAACGGAACTAAGTCATTATTTAGACAGCCTATAAGAACGGAGAATGAAATATAAATGTTAAAAACAGCAAACGAAGCCTACAATAAAGGCGAATATGAAAAAGCACTCAAACTTTTTACAAGCTTAGCTGAGCAGGGAAACGCAGATGCACAGACTTCACTCGGTTACATGTACCAAAACGGACAGGGTTGTACGATAGATGAAGCAAAAGCGTTAGGGTTTTATACCAAAGCTGCAGAACAAAAACAGCCTTATGCCCTTTTTAATCTAGCAATACTTTATGAAAATGGTATAGGTGGTGTAACTCATGACCAGTTTAAGGCACATGAGTTACACCTTCAAGCCGCAGAGCGTGAAGTGCCTCCTGCTCAGTATGAAGTAGGTTTGATGTTAGAGCGTGGACTTGGATGTGTTCAAAACTATTCTGAAGCAGCGTTTTGGTATGAAGAAGCTGCAAAAAGAGGACATTTAGAAGCCTTTAACAATCTTGGTGTTTTATATAAAGATGGTTTGGGTGTTACTCAAGATGATAAAAAATGTTTTATCTGTTTTAACCGAGCATCCGAGGGTGGTTTAGCACAAGGACTTTATAACTTAGGTCTTTTGTATGACCAAGGCGTAGGGTGTGAGATGGATAATGATAAAGCACTTGACCTCTGCCGTAAAGCTGCCTATAAAGGACATGAAAAAGCCAAAGAGATCATTAAAGGTTTGCAAGAAGATGGAAAGATAGTTTTTTAAAAGCTAACTTTTAGATATAATCCAAATAAAATTAAAAGTGAAAAAGAAAAGATGTTTACAGGCTTAATCCGTGAAATTGCAACTGTTAAAAATTTATCTGGAAGTCGCTTAAGCCTTAGGGCAAAGTACAAGGCAAATATTGGAGATAGTATCGCCATAAATGGGGCTTGTTTAACTGTTGTAAAAGTTGATAGTGATGGCTTTAGTGTAGAGTTGTCGCCTGAGAGTCAAAAAGTGTTGGCGATGCAAAACTATAAAAATGAAGTTCACATAGAGCCTGCTATGATGATGGGTGATAAGTTTGAAGGGCATGTTGTTCAAGGGCATGTTGATTGCATAGGTACTATAAAGGCTATAAAAAATAGTGGCAACTCTTATGATGTTTTTGTTAGAGTCGATGAAAAGCACATTCCTTTTATAGTGCCAAAAGGTTCTATTACTATTGATGGGGTAAGTTTAACGGTAAATGATGTAAACGCAGAGACTTTTAGGCTTACTATTATCCCTCACACCATGAAAGAGACACTCTTTAAAAACTACAGAGTTGGCTCAAAAGTGAATGTTGAAACAGATATGTTTGCTCGTTATGTTTCGCACATCATCTCTCATCAAAAAAATATAACTTCACTCTCTTGGGATGAAGTAGATAGTATAAACGCTAGTTTTTAGGCTCACAAATAAAAAATCAAGTTTTAAAAGATATTTTCGGTCATAATAGTTTTCGTCATCTTCAAGAAGAGGGTGTTGATGCCATACTGAAAAATCAAGATTTACTTATGATACTCCCAACTGGTGGTGGAAAAAGTCTTGTTTTTCAACTCCCAACACTTATGATGGAGGGGATAACTATCGTTGTTTCTCCCTTGATTGCTTTGATGCAAGACCAAGTATCAGCTCTTAAAGCACAGCAGATAAACGCAGAGATGATTTCATCTGCACAAAGTTATGGTGAAGTAGATGAGATTATACAAAGGGCACAAAGCGGTGAAGTGAAGTTTTTGTATCTCTCTCCAGAGCGTTTAAATAATGGCACAACACTTAATATCTTACATACTCTAAATATCAACTTTTTTGTGATAGATGAGGCACACTGTATTTCACAATGGGGACATGAGTTTCGGGATGATTATCGTGCTTTAGGAAACTTAAAAGCTAACTTTCCAAATACCACCATAGCTGCGTTTACAGCGACTTCTACTGATAATGTGACAAGTGATATTGTAAGAGAGTTACGACTAAACAATCCTCTTCTTTTAAAGGGTAAAATCTTTCGTAAAAATATTTTCATCTCTGCACAAAGACGCATAAGTAATGGGCATGCACAATTAACAAATTTTCTCTCTCGTCACAAAGATGAGAGTGGGATTATCTATGTAAGCTCTCGAAAAAAGACAGAAGAGTTAAGTGCTTTTCTTAACATTAATGGTTATAAATCTTTGCCTTATCATGCAGGATTACCACAACATGTACGAGAGCAAAATTTTAAAATCTTTGTTAATGACAATGTAAATATTATGGTGGCAACTATTGCCTTTGGGATGGGAATAGATAAAAGTGATATTCGTTTTGTTGCGCATATGTCTTTGCCAAAGTCACAAGAAAATTATTATCAAGAGATAGGTAGAGCTGGGCGTGACGGTGAAGATTGTGAAGTGCTACTGCTTTTTAATGCAGGCGATATGGTGCTTCATAAAAGATTTTTAAATGATATCACAAATGAAGAGTATAAAAAGCATCTTGATACTAAGATAGATAAAATCTATAAATATGCAACAAGTGAGATATGCTTTCATAAGCAATTAGCAGAGTATTTTGATGACACGCTCGATGCATGTAAAGATAGATGTGATAACTGTTTAAATGCAGATGATAAACGACAAGATATTACCAAAGAAGCACAAATGCTTTTAAGTGCTATTTATAAAACACATCAGGGTTTTGGAAAGAACTACATTATTGATATCTTAAGAGGTTCAAAGGAACAAAAAATCTTGGCAAATGGTGCAGATAAATTATCTGTGTATGGCATCGGTTTAGATTTGAGTAAAAAAGAGTGGTTTGTAATAGTTGAGAGACTTTTGGAGCTGAACATCATAGCTCTCGGTGAATTTAGCGTGCTAACTTTAACAAATGAAGCTATTGAAATTTTAAAGTCATTAAAAACAGTAGATATAAAATCCTCAAGACTTCAAATCAATGTTAAAGAGAAAAAAGTTAAACAGGTAAAAGAGTTTGATTATGATGAAGATTTATTTGAAAGTCTTCGAGTCAAACGCAGTGAGATGGCAAGTGAAATGGGTGTGCCTGCATACATTATCTTTAGTGACAAAACTCTCAAACATCTTGCAAATGACAAGCCTCACGACAAGGATTCAATGCTTGAAGTTAATGGAATAGGGGCTAAAAAATATGAACAGTTTGGCGAGGAGTTTTT
>JASFZD010000039.1:0-30007 GCA_045046645.1 Sulfurimonas sp.
ATGTGGTGTACACTTTGGACACCAAACTCGTCGTTGGAACCCGAAAATGAAAAAATATATTTTTGGTGTTCGTAAAAATATCTATATTATTGATTTACAAAAGACTTTACGTTATTTTCGTAATACTTACACAATCGTTATGGATGCAGCTGCAGAAGGACAAATTGTTCTTTTTGTTGGTACTAAAAAACAAGCTCGTAACTCTGTAAGACAAGCAGCTATTGACTGTAATATGCCTTATGTAGATAACAGATGGTTAGGTGGTATGCTTACAAACTTCCCAACTATTCAAAAATCTATCCGTAAACTTGACATTATTACTGAGATGCAAGAAAATGGTCAAATTGATCTTTTAACTAAAAAAGAAGCATTAATGCTTTCTCGTAAAAAAGTTAAGCTTGAATCATATTTCGGTGGAATCCGTAATATGAAAAAACTTCCAGATATGTTATTTGTTGTAGATGCAGTAAAAGAGCACATCGCTGTTTTAGAAGCAAGATGTCTTAACATTCCAGTTGTAGCTCCACTTGATACTAACTGTGATCCAGATTTAATCGATTATCCAATTCCTGGTAATGATGATGCAATCCGTTCAATTCAACTTTTTTGTAGAGAAATGACTGCTGCAATCAACGAAGGTAAAGCTCTTAGAGATGCACCTGCTGAAGAAGAGCAAGTGGAAGAAGAAGTAGCTACTGAAGCTCCTGCAACCCAAGAAGCTCCAGCTAAAACAGAGGAAGCATAATAATGGCAGCTGTTACAGCGGCAATGGTAAAAGAGCTTCGCTCTGCTACTGATGCTCCTATGATGGATTGTAAAAAAGTTCTTGTCGAAGCTGATGGAGACATGGTAAAAGCAACTGAACTTTTAAAAGCACGAGGTATCGCTAAAGCAGCTAAAAAAGCTGATAGAATTGCTGCTGAAGGTCTTGCTGGAATCGTGATTACTGATGATTTCTCTAAGGCTACTGTTATTGAGATTAACTCTGAAACAGACTTTGTTGCTCAAAATGAAGGTTTTCAAAAATTAGTAAAAGATACTGCACAAGATATCTACACTAACCAACCAGCAGATGTTGCTGCGTTTAATGCATCTGCATTTGGTGCTGAGTTTCAAGCTGAAGTTATCAAAATTGGTGAAAAAATTGAACTCCGTCGTTTTGCAACATTGAACGCTGATGCAACTACTGCACTCAATGGTTATATTCACTCAAACAATCGTATAGCTGTTATTGTGACTGCTAAATGTGACTCTGAGAAAACTGCTGAGGGTATGAGAGCAACTCTTAAACAAATTGCTATGCATACATCTGCTATGAAACCAACTACACTTTCTTACAAAGATTTCGATGCAGCTTATGTTGCTAGTGAAACTATTGGTAGAATTGAAGTTATAAAAAAAGACAACGAAGAACTTGCTCGTCTTAAAAAACCTCTTAAAAATGTACCTCAGTACATATCTATGAGTCAACTTACTGACGAAGTTTTAGCAACAGCCGAAGAGAATATCAAAGCTGAGTTAAAAGCTCAAAACAAGCCTGAAAAAATCTGGGATAAAATTGTTCCCGGTCAATTAGCTCGTTTTATAGCTGATAATACTACTTTAGATAAAGAACAAGCTCTTCTTGACCAAAACTATGTTTTAGATGAGAAGAAAACAGTAGCACAAGCTATTGATGCTGCCGCTAAAGCTCTTGGTGGAACTGCTGAAATTACTGAATTTATTCGCCTTGAAGTTGGTGAAGGAATTGAGAAAAAAGAAGATGATTTTGCTGCAGAAGTTGCTGCACAAATGGCTTAATCCTTAGGATTAATTCTTCTTTGTACTTAAAAGGTTAGGACTTTTGTCTTAACCTTTTTTTTTGCCAATTTTTTACCTACATTCGCTATAATTCTCTCATGAACTTACTATCCGCCAAAAATCTATCACACTCATTTGATTGTGAACTTTTCTCAAATGTATCCCTAGAGTTAAATGCTCAAGAATCAATAGCAATAGTAGGAATGAGTGGCAGTGGTAAATCGACACTTCTTCATCTTTTATCTTCACTCCTAAAACCAGAACAAGGAACGGTTTCTATCTTAGGTGAAGATGTTTATAAACTCAAAAAATCAAGATTAGCATCTCTTAAACGCAATGATTTAGGTCTTGTTTTTCAATCTCACTATCTTTTTAAAGGGTTTAGTGCTTACGAAAACTTAGAAGTGGCACAGATACTCTCAAAACAAAAAATAGACGATGAACTCATACATAGACTCAATATCAAAGATTGTATCCATCAAAAAGTTACTGAATTATCAGGTGGACAACAGCAACGAGTCTCTATCGCAAGAGTGCTAACAAAACAACCGCGTTTAATCTTTGCAGATGAACCAACAGGAAACCTTGACTCAAAAACAGCAGACGAAGTTATGCAACTATTTTTTGAATATCTTCATGCCAAAAATGCAGGTATGATTCTTGTGACACATGATGAAAACCTAGCCTATAAATGCAACAAGGTTTATAAGTTAGATAACAAAAGACTCATACAGGTCTCATAATGCAATGGGCTCAGATATTTAACGAAACAAATATAGTTGGATTTATACTTCTCTTTTTTCGTTTTGCATCTCTTTTTATTGCAACCCCTATTTTTTCACATCAAAATATACCTATGAATGTAAAAGCAGCTATGGCATTTTTCTTTACAATCGTATTTTACCCTTCTATGCCTGCTGTATCTATCGCTATTACTGTTCCTTCCATCATCCTTGCTATACTGAGTGAGTTTATGCTGGGTTTAGCTGTAGGAGTTATCTTACTCTTAGCATATAATGTTATAACTTTTGCAGGTGGTCAAATATCTTTTATGATGGGTTTTTCAATGGCAAGTGCAATTGACCCTCAATCTGGTGTTTCTATGCCAATCATCTCACAGTTTTTATCTTTAATGGGGCTCATGATTCTTCTCGCACTTAATCTTCATCACTGGATGCTACTCTTTATAGACAGTTCTTTACATGTAGTGCCCTTGGGTGGTTTTTTAATGAGCGAAGATTTATTTAACTACATCATAAAGGCAACCTCAAATATGTTTTTAGTTGGGTTTATGATTGCATTTCCCATTATCGCTTTATCTTGGTTAGCTGATGTAATATTTGGTATGCTTATGAAAACAATGCCACAATTTAACCTCTTAGTTATTGGTTTTCCTATTAAGATTATGGTTGCGTTTGCAGTTTTAATCGCAACTTTTACTGCTACGATGTTGATTCTAAAAGGACAAATGCAAGAGGCTTTTAATGCACTTGAGATGTTATTTTAGTTTCTTTTCGATACAATAATGTTAATGTAGCTCAAACTAAGGCATAAAATGAAAATTCTTCTCTTAAATGACAATCCTGTTGTCAACAAACTTGTAACATTAAGCGCACAAAAAACTTCAGACGAACTAGAAGTTGTAACTTCTATTGATGAAATATCATCAAATACATATGATCTTTTAGTAGTCGATGACAATATGTACAATGACTCTCTATTTAATGATATAAAAGAAAAAGCAACATTTTCACAATCTCTTTATATCTGTTCAAGAGATGCCGAGCAAGTAGAAGAATTTTCTTCAAGTATTAAAAAGCCATTTTTACCTACTGATTTAGTTGAACTTTTTTCTGTAATTTCTCACGACATCGATACTGTTGATTTATCCACAAAAGAAGAAGATACACCAGACATCGCAGAGGAAGAACTTGTAGCAGATGAACCACAAGAGACAGAAGAAGAACTTATTTTTGATGACGACGAGCTTGAACTTGAAGATGATGAAGAATTAACTCTTGATGAAGATGAACTCGAACTAGACGAAGAGCTCTCTTTAGATACAGAGATTCATGAAAGTGTCTTAGATAACGAAGAAGCTCAAAAAGTTAAAGATTTACTAGATGAAACAAGTGAAGAACTTGAGCTTGATGAAGAGTTAGAACTTGAAGAAGAAGATGAAACTGTTGAAGAAGAACTTGAGCTTGATGAAGAGTTAGAACTTGAAGATGAAGATGAAACTGTTGAAGAAGAACTTGAGATTGATGAAGAACTTGATATTGAAGATGATGATGAAGCTGTTGAAGAAGCACTTGAGCTTGATGAAGAGTTAGAACTTGAAGATGATGATGAAGCTGTTGAAGAAGAACTTGAGATTGATGAAGAACTTGATATTGAAGATCAAATCAAAGTTGCAGTAAATGAATTGAGCGAAGATGATTTAAACAGTGAAGTACATGAAGAAACTCTCTTAGATATAGCCACTAATGAAATAAATTCTTTTGACACTCTAACATCTAAAGATTTAAAGATAGCCATTGGTGAAGAAGTTGAGGAAACAGAAGAAGAAGTCGCTGCAGAAACAAAAGTAGAAGACATAGAGCTTACTACTGATGAAATAGTAGAGGATGAAGAAGTTCAAACGCAATCAGATACAAGCAATAATGGCGTAGAAGCACTAAAAAAACTTTTAGAAGCACTTACAGATAAAGATGTTGCAGCATCTATGAAAGGCATGAAGATCAGTATCAACATCACATTAGGTGATAATTGATGCATTCTGTAAATGGTGCCGTTTTAGTTTTATCAGGACCAAGTGGAGCTGGTAAAAGTTCACTTATTAAAAAAATTGAAGATGAAATCGGAGAGTATTACTTCTCTATTTCTACAACTACAAGACCGATAAGAAAAGGCGAAACGGATGGTATTGAATATCACTTTGTAGATAAAGAAGAGTTCAAACAAGATATAGAGAGTGATTACTTTTTAGAGTATGCTTTAGTTCATGGTAACTATTATGGTACTTCTATCAAGCCAGTAAAAAAAGCACTTGAAGAGGGTAAACTTGTTTTGTTTGACATTGATGTTCAAGGTAATACTGCTATAACAAATAGACTAGGAGACATCACAACATCAGTCTTTATAACTCCACCTACACTCTCAGAACTCAAAAGTCGTCTTCTCAATCGTTCAACAGATGCACTCGAAGCAATAGACCGCAGGCTTAAAATGGCAAAAAAAGAAATTCAGAGGATATCTGAGTATGATTATTTGATTATTAATGATGATTTTGAAGTAGCGGCTCAAAAATTATGCCAAATTGCAAAAACAGCAAGACTCAAAAAACCACTCGACCAAATCAATACTTTGATTCAAGATTGGGAAGATATAGACTAGTAAGAGAATAAAAAGAAAATAATGGATATAATTGCATCAATTATTTAATTTAAGGAATATTATATGGGAATGCCTGGAACAACTGAACTATTATTAATCTTAGGAATCGTGGTCTTACTATTTGGTGCAAAAAAGATACCTGATTTAGCAAAAGGTCTTGGTAAAGGAATTAAAAATTTCAAATCAGAGATGAAAGAAGACACTGAAGAAGTGGCTGTAGATGAACCTAAAAAGGTTGAATCTAACGAAGAAGTAGCATCAACAGAAGCTCCAAAAACTACAACTCAAGCATAAAAATTTGAAACAACGAGTATCGGCGTTATTACGCGAGAAATTAGGTCGTGAGGTTGTTTTAGAAAAACCCCGTGACCGCTCTTTTGGTCACTTTGCGACTCCTATTGCTTTTTCACTTGCAAAAGAACTTAGAAAATCACCTATGATTATCGCCGAGGACTTGGCTTCATCTTTTGGTGAAGCAGAGGAGTTTTCAAGCGTAGAGTCTGTAAAAGGCTACTTAAACTTTCGTTTGAGTGAAAACTTTTTAGCAGAGTATGGTGCATGGGCACTAGATAATCCATCAAAATTTGCAAAACAAGAAAAAAATGAAAAAATCCTGCTAGAATTTGTAAGCGCAAATCCAACAGGACCCCTTCATATCGGTCATGCTCGTGGTGCTGTTTATGGAGATACTCTTTATAGACTCGCAAAACATTTGGGTTATGATATTACTGCTGAATACTATGTAAATGATGCTGGCAATCAGATTGATTTACTTGGTTTATCTATCCAACTATACGCAAGAGAAAACATACTAAAAGAAGAAAATGTTGAGTATCCAGAATCTTACTATCGTGGTGAGTATCTTCAAGATTTATCTTCTAGTGCTGCCCAGCATTTTGGCATAGAGATTTTAAGTGATGTTTCTCGTCAAAAAGAGCTGGCGATGTGGGCTAAAGATAAGGTAATGGATATCGTAACTAAAGATTTAGGCGATACAAACATCTTCTTTGATACTTTTGTAAATGAATCATCTCTTTATGCTGACTGGGATAGAGTTATGGCTAAAATGGGCGATGGAATTTATAAATCTGAGGGGAAAACTTGGATTGCTTCACAAACAAAAGATGATGAAAAAGATAGAGTCGTTGTTCGTGAAGATGGTCGTCCTACTTATCTTGCAGGCGATATAGTGTATCACAACCAAAAATTTGAGAGAGGCTACGACCACTATATCAATATTTGGGGTGCTGACCATCATGGTTATATTCCTCGTGTAAAAGCAGCTATCGAGTTTTTAGGTTATGATTCTAAAAAACTTGAAGTTTTACTCTCACAAATGGTAAGTCTTTTAAAAGACGGTGAACCTTACAAAATGAGTAAGCGTGCTGGTAATGTGATACTTATGAGTGATATTGTCCAAGAGATTGGAAGTGATGCACTGCGTTTTATCTTTGCTTCTAAAAAGAGTGATACTGCTTTAGAATTTGACCTTGCTGAGTTTAAAAAGCAAGATAGTTCAAACCCTATCTTCTACATTCAGTATGCTCATGCACGCATCCAAACACTTTTATCTAAAAGTAATTTAACAAACAAAGAAATTATGTCAGCTTCACTAAAAGGATTTGATGAAAATACAGATACTTTAATGTTTGATGCTCTCTTGCTTCCTGAAATTGTTGAAGATGCCTTCAGTTCTCGTCAAGTACAAAAATTACCAGACTATCTCAAGTCACTTGCAGCATCACTGCACAAGTTTTATTATGATGTTAGAATTATCGGTAAAGAGGATGAAGCAAAATTGCTAAAACTACTACTAATAGTAGCATTAAGTCTAAAAACTGGTCTCTCTTTAATGGGAATAGAAGCCAAAAATCAAATGAGTAAAGAGGAAGATTAACCCTCCTCTTTCAACAAACTAGACTCTTTTAACTCTGGATATAGTCTTAAAATCTCTTCACTTGAACTTTTTGGAATCTGAATTAAAATAGGATTTTTACTTTTATCTAACCAGTTAGCTATTTTTTTGATATCTTCTTCTTTCATAGAAGTACATCCTGCGGTCCCTTTATTATTCCCTTTTTGAACATGCATAAAGATACAAGACCCTCGCGATGCTATTGCATCTTTATTATGCTCTACAACTATACCTAGCTTATATTGATTGTCTTTTCTTTTCATAAACTCAAAACTTTTTTCATCACCATGCGCTGTGATGATTTGATTGTAAAATGAGGATTTACTATCATCTACACATATTAGATTTTCTGATGTATAAAGATATGGCATAAGATAATCACTTTTTTTTGAATATCCAAACAGTGCACGCAATTTAAAAACACCCGCAGGTGCTTTTTTATCTCCCTCATGCTTTAATGGATCTGCTGATTTTTGAGAAAGTTTTACCTCGCCTAGTCCCCAGCCTAAGCCATTTTTACCTATATTAACAATAATTGGTTTAAAGACTTGTTTTGAGCCTTCATAACACTCTAATTTTGCTATAGATTTGTTAAAATCATCACTCACTACTAGTACAATTTGTTCAGACGAAAACAACAATATTGAAATATTTATTAAAATTAAGAAACTTTTTATCATAAAGTATGGTACTATATCTATTATATGATTTAAATTAATATATGGATAAATATTATGAGCATTAAAATAAGAAATGCAAATGTTAAAGATGCACCTTTTTTAGCAAAGATGATACTGCAAAGTTCAAGAGCTGGAAAGAAAGATGGTATGTTTGATATTGCCTTTGAAATGAATGATGATAAAAAAATACTAGAAAAATTAGAAATGTTAGTACAAACGCAGGCAAAGAATTATACTCACTTTAGTAACTTCTTAGTAGCAGAGATGGATGGAAGAAGTGTTGGTTCTCTTTGCAGTTATGAACCAAGGATAGCTACAAAAGAGCAGTTTATAGTAGCACTTCGTGAGGTTGGATGTAGTGATGAAGCCAATGAACGCTTAGATGCCTACTATAGTTGTGAGTTTAACCTCAACAACAGAACTCTTATGTTTGACTTTATGGAAGAAGAAGCTGACTCTGTTGATGTCGGTGTTTTAAAAGCATTAATGCAAAAAAGTCTCCTTAGTGCAAGACTAAAAGGCTATCGAATAGCACAAACTATCATAGAGATTGGTTCACTAGAAGCTGAACTCTTTTACAAAAAACTAGGCTTGCATGTAGTTGAACAAAAAGAGTGTGAACAATACAAAGAGAAATTTGGTCGAGCAGGTCTTATGCTTATGGCAATAGAATTTTAGGAAAATTTCATAGAACTCTCTCCTCTTTCTCTACTCCCTTCTCTCCTAGCCATCGCTTTAGCCCTTTATACTAAGAATGTCATCCTTTCTCTTTTTGGTGGCATTGTTTTAGGTATTTTTATTCTCAATGGTTTTGCTTTTGTTAGTTCTTTTGAAGCGATATTTGAACTTTTTTTCTCTTTACTAAATGAGTCTTGGATACTTAAAACTCTTGGTTTTGCAATCTTAGTGGGAAGTGTTATGGAGCTTATCAAAAATAGTGGTGGCATCGAGGGCTTTGTAAAATATTCACAAAATAGTAAGTACTTTGCATCTTCTAAACGCAGTGCCCTCCTCTTAACTTATTTTATAGGTGTTGTCATATTTATTGAGTCCTCCATAACCTCACTTATCGCAGGAGCCGTAGGCAAGCCTCTGTGTGACAAACAAGGAGTATCACACGCAAAGCTCGCCTATGTATGTGACTCAACCTCAGCACCTATCAGCTCACTTATCGTTTTAAATGGCTGGGGTGCACTTTTACTAGGTCTCATAGCAACACAGATAACACAGGGCATGATAAGTGGAGATAGTGTAGATATCTTGATAAACGCAGTGATGTATAACTTCTATGCCATGAGTGCTTTAGCAGTTACCTTTTTAAGTATCTGGTTTAACATAGATATCGGTGGCATGAAAAACGCGAAACTCTATCCTCATCATAAACTCCAAACTATCAAAAATGCAAAAAGCATGAGTTATATGGTTTTACCTATTTTGTTTATGATTATTTCTGTTTTTGTTTTTTTATATCTTACAGGTCATGGAAACATGCTCAAAGGGAGTGGTTCAAGTTCTATCTTTTATACTATGATAGCAACACTTGTATTTATGTTTTTGTTTTACATTCCAAAGAAAAATATGTCTGCTAACATCTATGTTAAAACTTCTTTTATAGGTGCTAAAAAACTCTTTGGCATTGCCATGATTTTACTCTTTGCTTTTGCTATTGGCAAAGTTACTACAGAGTTAAAAACAGGACTTTACTTAGCATCCCTAGTCAATGACAACCTCAATGTTGTTTTTTTAGCAGCTGTTATCTTTTTACTAAGTTCTCTTATATCATTTTCAACAGGAACTTCTTGGGGGACTTTTTCTATCATGATTCCAGTTGCTGTCCCTATGGCAGTTGCTATGGATGCAAATGTATCCTTAGCCATAGGAGCTGTTATAAGTGGTGGAGTTTTTGGTGACCATTGCTCTCCTATCTCAGACACAACTATCATCTCCTCTATGGCAAGTGATTGTGAAGTAATCGAACATGTTAAGACACAACTCCCTTACGCCCTCATCAGTGGAGTTATTGCCTTTATCTTATTTATACTTTTTAGTCTATAAAAGTTTAAATCATCATAAAAAACTATATTTAATGATTTTATGATAAAATTACGTAAAATGCAAGGGGTTTTATGTCTATAAATCATACTAATTTAAATCAACTCAACAAAGATGAGCTTATTGACAAAATAAAGGCTGGAGAAGAAGAAAGAAAAAGCTTTAAATATTTACTCGATAGCATTCACGGAATAAGCTGGGAATTTGATTTATCTGCTGATAAGTTTACTTATGTTTCTTCTGGTACAAAAAATATTTTAGGCTACGAACGAGAAGAGTGGAATGATTTTACTTCTTGGGTTAAGATGCTTCATCCAGATGAAAGAGAGAGTGTAGCCTCATACTGTCAAACACAAACGCAAGACGGGAAGAATCATGTTATGGAGTATAGAATGCTCAAAAAGAATGCTGAAACAGTCTGGGTTATCGATGTAGTAACACTTACAAAAGATAAAGAAAACAAGCCCACAAAGCTCAATGGTTTTATTTTAGATATCACTGATAAGAAAATAGCAGAACTAAAAGCAAAAAAAGAGCATCAATTTTTACAAACTGTTATAGATAATATGCCTGACCCTATTATGATTATCAACAGTGATTACAGTGTTTCGCTTATGAATGAAACGAGAAAAAAAGATATAAGAGGAAGAACTTTTATAAATCCCGCGAGTCCAAAATGTTATGAGATTTCTTACTACAGAGATACTCCTTGTGATGGTGCAAAACACGCTTGTCCCCTTGAGTATGTTTTAGAAACAAAAACAGCTACTAAAGTTCTTCATAATCAGAAATTTAACAATGGGGATGACCAGTATGTTGAGTTGGCTGCCTCTCCACTTTTTGATGATAATGGGGAGTGTATCGGTATTATTGAAGCAGCAAGAGATATCACAGAACACATACATCTAACTCATAAACTTCAAGAACAGAGCAAAGAACTTAGATATCAGGCACACCATGACTACCTTACAGGGCTTCCCAACCGTGCACTATTTATGGATAGACTAGACCAAACTATCAAAGACTCAAAAAGAAACGCAACAAAAGCAGCACTACTGTTTCTTGATTTAGATCATTTCAAAGAGATTAATGATACTCATGGTCATGATATTGGGGATGAAGTTTTAAAGGAAGTTTCCAATAGACTCTCAACAAGTATCCGAGAAAATGATGTTATTTCTCGTTTAGGTGGAGATGAGTTTACAATCATTATGAAAGATGCTCACCATAACAATGACATCACAACTTTAGCAAAAAAAATTGTGTCTGCATTTAAAGAACCAATGATAATAAACTCTCATATATTAAACTTATCTTCAAGTATCGGTATTAGTATTTATCCAGATCATGGTCAATCAGTTGAAAATTTACTCAAGTATGCAGATATAGCTATGTATAAAGCTAAGAAAAATGGGAAAAATACTTTTGAATTTTACAAAAAAGATGCATAAAGGGAGTTATTAACCTCAAA
Organism: Sulfurimonas sp.; assembly: GCA_045046645.1. Classification (GTDB taxonomy): domain Bacteria; phylum Campylobacterota; class Campylobacteria; order Campylobacterales; family Sulfurimonadaceae; genus Sulfurimonas. Next base: position 11,315 of record JASFZD010000039.1, read on the forward strand.
TCTGTATAATTCCTTAAAAATTTCAAGGAATCTTTATGGGAAATATAATTGTTTTAGTACTTCTTGGTGCTATTTTTTACTACATTTTTAAAAGTTACAACAGATACACGGACTACTCAAAAGAAGCATTTAAAAACTTCTCAATCTCTCACGAATCACTCAAACGCAGCGAACTAGGTCTTTTTGTATCACTTGTTGCAAAAGTCGCAAAAGCTGATGGTCGAGTGGATGCTCTTGAAGCACAACTTATTGGCATCATGTTTGATGACATCTCTGCTGTTTTTCCAGAACCTGCCAAAACAAAACAGATACTCAAAGATATTTTCAATGAAGAAAAAGAGAGAAGTGATGACTTAGAACAAATAGCATCTGCTTTAGCCCAAGCTACGAGAAATGACAAAGCAAAACAGACACAATTTATGGGATTTTTAATCCAACTTGCTTTTGTGGATGGTGAAGTAAGCGCAGGAGAAGACGAGGCACTTCAAAGCATTGCCCAAGCGATGCAGTTTGATCCAAAAGCGTATCATGCCATCTTTGAGCAGTTTGAAAAAATGATGCACAACATAACACCAAAAACTAATATCTCTGATGCTTATAAACTTTTAGGTGTGCAAGAGAGTGATGAGATGAGTGTTATCAAAAAAGCATACAGAAAACTTGTGCGTGAGTATCATCCTGATATCATAAAATCACAAGGTAAAAGTGAAGCGTATATGAAGGAAGCTACAGAGAAAACACAAGAGATAAATCAAGCCTATGAGATGATTAAAGAGAAAAGAAAATAGATTTGAAAAGTAGTTTTTTACTTATATCTTTTGTTTTATCTCTCAATGCTAGTGATTACTCTTCACTACTATACCAAGGAAATTGCACAACTTGCCATCACGATACAAAGGAAATTTCTGCTCCTTCAATGAAAGAAGTAAGAGAAAACTATCGCTTAGCCTATCCTAAAAAAAGTGATTTCATAAAGGCAATGTCAAAATGGGTGGACAATCCACACGAAGCAACATCTATGATGGCTCAAGCAGTAAACAAATACGAACTTATGCCCCAACTCTATTTTCAAGAGGATGTTTTAAAAGAGATAAGTGCTTACATTTATGATGCAGATTTTAAATAATTTATATACGTTTAAAATCTCTCTCCCAAAAAAAAATCTATCCAATCATCTGCCTCATTTATCCAAAAATGAGGCTCATAAACTGATGTTTTTTTATAAAAAAGAGTTGCAGACTTAAACTCTATCTCACTGTACTTTTCTTCTAAATATTTCATAACTCTCAAGAGTGTCTCTCCACTATCTGAGATGTCATCAACTACTAACACTCTTCTTATCCCATTAAAAGAACAAGTATCAAAAACAGTAAGTTCACTGCGTTTACATGTGCCGTCATAAAGTTCTGTACGAAGAGTTTGCACTTCTCTTATATTTAGTCCCTCAGCCATAGAGTGTGCAAGTGTTAAACCACCACGAGCAATGCCAACTATGGCTTGTGCTTCAAAGTTTTCTACTACTTTGATTAAACTATTTGTATCTTTTTTAAAATCTTCATATGCGTAATATTTCATAAATGCAATTATAATATAAAATATGTCATAATCCTTACATGAAACAATTAATTTTTTTAATTTTACTCATATCATCACTGTTTTCCCAAACGCTAGAAGAGTATACACAAGAACAACAAAATGCTTTTATGACTTATCAGAAAAATCAAGAAAATAATTTCAAAGCTTACAAACAAGCCTATGCAGACACAATAAAAGAGTATAAAAAAGAGCTTACCGTATTTTGGAAGAATTCTAAACTATCGACTAAAACGCAATGGATCACTTACAGTAAAGATAAAAAAACACGCTCTAATGTTGACTTTAAAAATGAAATGATAATCATACAAACTATTGCAGCATCAGAAGAAGAAGCAAAGCAAAAACTACAACAATCACTCGCTAAAGTTGTTACAGTCGATACAAAATATGCACAAGAAAACGACCCTTTAGAAAAAGTACTCTCACTTATACAAAAACCATCAAATATGGTCGATAAAAAAGTAAATCCTGAACCCATTTTATCAACTATTATTTTTGATAAAAAAACTACAAAAAAAAGCCTTAGAAACTATGTCAAGAAGCATATAACAAAAGAGAATATAAAAACAAAACATATAAAAAACAAAAATTTTATCATTTACAGCGTAAGTATAAAGATGCCAAAAAATGCAACAATCAAGCGTTCAAAAATTTACTATAATGAGATAAAAAAACAAGCAAGAAGACAAAAACTACCCATTGAACTTATATTTGCTATTATGCATTCTGAAAGTAGTTTTAATCCAAGAGCGCGTTCCTATGTCCCAGCTTATGGGCTTATGCAACTCGTTCCAAAAACAGCAGGCATAGATGCTTATCAATATCTTTATAACAAAAGAAGATTGGTAAGTGGTCGGTACCTTTATGATAGCAAAAACAACATCGAAATGGGAGTTGCGTATCTACATATCCTCTACTATAAATATTTAAAAAAGATTAAAAATCCAGAGAGTAGACTATACTGCACTATCGCTGCATATAACACTGGTGCAGGAAATATCGCCTATGCCTTTACAAAAACACACAACATGAATAAGGCTGCACCAATCATCAACAAACTAACTCCAGATGAAGTTTATGCAAAATTACTGACAGACCTTCGCTGGGACGAGCCTAAACGATATCTTAACAATGTTTCAAAACGAATGATAATTTACAAAAATATATACACAATGTAAATTTGTTTATTTAAAATATAAGTGTATAATAAGTGCCTGACCATAATTCAAAAGGAAAGAAAATGAAAAAGAAAATTTTATCCCTAGTTATATCAAGTCTAGTAGCTTTTGCTATCACAGGTTGTTCTGATAAAGAACTAGAAGCACCAAAAAAAGCGGCAGAGATAACTGGCTGTCATATTGAGAGTGTTAAAGCTCCTATGTGGGCTTGTATTCCTGAAGTTGAAGGCTTTTATGCTGGTGTGGGTATCGCTGAGAAAAGTGCTGCTGGTATTGCCCACATGAGAAAAGTTGCTCTTATGAACGGTCGTTCTGATTTAACACAACAGATTCACACTCAGGTTAAAGATAAGATGGAAGGTTTTACAAGAGCAACAGGCAACGGTTCTGCTGAAACTATAGACAAAGTAACTACATCAGTTACGAAACAAGTGGCAAAGATGGACTTAAAAGGTTCAAAAGCGGTTGATTATTGGGAAGCTCCATCTGGTGCTATATATATGTTAGTTACAGTTCCAAGTACAACAGTAAACACTGAGGTAAAAAAAGCTGCTAAAAATAGTTTCAAAAATGAAGAAGCACTCTGGCAACAGTTTCAATCTAAACAGGCTTTAGAAAACTTAGATAAAGAGTTTCCAACAGACTAAATCTTTCTAACTTAGGCTCTCTTTTTATGAGGGTCTACGCTCTCCTCATTATTTAGATATAATTTCATACTAAAAACAAATATCTAGGTTACTTTATGAAAAAAATTGCCATTATCGGTCGTCCAAATGTTGGAAAAAGCTCTCTTTTTAATCGCCTCATCAAAAAACGCGATGCTATCACATCAGAACAAGCTGGAACTACAAGAGATGTAAAACGCAGGACTACTGTTATTATAAACAAAGAGGTTCAACTACTAGATACTGGTGGACTTGACAAGGGTTGTGAACTTTTTGATAAGATAAAAGAGATGTCACTCAAAGCTGCTTATGCTGCTGATATCATCCTCTACATGGTGGATGGAAAAGGTTTACCAGAAGAAGAAGATAAGAAACTTTTTTATCAACTTCAAGCTATGGGTAAAGATATGGCTCTTGTTGTCAATAAAATAGATAATGACAAGATGAAAGAGAAACTTTGGGATTATTATGAGTTTGGAACAGATGCTATTTTTGGTATCTCGGTTGCACACAATAGAAATACAGTTGAACTTTTAGAGTGGGTAGCTTCTAAGATTCCAGATAGTGATATTGTAAAAGATGAAGAAGACGAACAAGAAATTTTAGTAGACGAACCAGAAAGTCTTGATGATAAAGAATTCTTCTCAAATACACATGACGAAGAGGATGATGGCTTTACTTACTGGGACGATGATGAGATGGATGGCGTTATTGAAGATGATACTATCTTTGGAAACAATGACCGTATCAAAGAGTTTGATGAAGAAGATATAAACCATATCAAAATCGCTATCATTGGTCGTACAAATGTTGGAAAAAGCTCACTACTCAATGCTCTTTTAGGTGAAGAACGCTCTGTTGTAAGTAGTGTTGCAGGAACAACGATAGACCCTATAGATGAAACAGTAGTTTACAATGATAAACAACTTACTTTTGTAGATACAGCAGGTCTTAGACGCCGTGGGAAAATACTCGGCATTGAAAAGTTTGCTCTTATGCGAACAAAAGAGATGCTTGAAAACTCAAATATGGCACTTATAGTTTTAGATGCAAGTGAGCCTTTTTTAGACCTTGATGAAAAAATAGCTGGACTTGTAGATAGTAATAGACTTGCTTCTATCATCGTTTTAAACAAGTGGGATATCTCTAAACGCGAAGAGCATGATAAAATCATCACAGAAATTCGTGATAGATTTAAGTTTTTAGCTTATGCCCCTATCATCACACTTTCTGCTCAAACACATCTTAGAGTTGATAAGCTTCATGATATGATTTTAGAGATAAACGAAAACTATTCACAAAGAATTCCAACTTCACAAGTAAACGAAGTTATTGAGCGTGCGTTAAGACGCCATACACTCCCAAGTGTAAGTGGACAGGTCATCCGCATCTACTATGCAACACAGTATGAAACACGCCCACCAAAGATAGCTATTATTATGAATAAACCAAGTGGACTACACTTTACTTATAGAAGATATCTAGCAAACAAGATGAGAGAAGCGTTTAACTTTACAGGAACGCCTTTGCTATTTAAAGCAAAGAAGCGTGGAGAGAAGTAATTTTTAAAAAGGTTTTAATACTACCATTCCAACTATTAGAAGCATTAAAATAGTTGGAACTTCATTATACATTCTAAAAAACTTGCCACTTTTTGTGCATCTGTCTTCTAAAAACTCTTTTCTATACTTATCCATTGAGAAAAAGTAAATAATTAACAAGGCTAAGAAAAATAGTTTTGCATGTAACCATCCCCCACTAAATCCAATCTGATAGATAAGAAATGAACCACTAATAATCGTAGCCCACATAGAAGGCACTCCGATATATTTAAAAAGTTTCATTTCTTGAATCTTTACCACTTCTACAAAACCTTTGTTATCTATGTTTTCAGCATGATATACAAAAAGTCTTGGGAGGTAAAAAAGTACTGCAAACCACGAGATAAAAGAGATTACATGAAACCATATTGTCCATTCATACATTTTATATTTCCTTTAAAAGTTTCTTTCTAGATAGATACTGTTGTAGTTTGAACCACCACCTTTAACATTATTAATAAGTCCAAAGATACCTGAACGGTGTTTTAAAAGTACTCCAAAATAAGTTTCATGCATTGGTTTATAGTTAATAAGTTTTCCAATATCAAAATCCACACTGATATCTAAGTAGTTCAAAAACTTTGATGTGCTTTCATTTTCTAATTCTGCCTCATATCGCTCAGCTTCAAGGAGGGATGTTGTATAGGACAATCCCTCACCAAAGCCAAATCTAACTCTATTATCTAAAAAGTTAATATTATAATATGCTTTAATGTAAGCTAGCATCTCATAAGTATCATCATGAGCACCTTCATTAAAGTATGAAAAACCAGTTTTAGCATAGATGTCTATAGGAAGGTCAAAAAGATCTTCTTTTAGAAGATAACCAGCGTCAATAGCCACAACACTTAAATCTTCTGGATGAGAACCTAAGTCTCCAGAAATAACATCACCGAGTGATTTTATTGTAGCAGTTCCGTATGCCACACGCATAGAATATTGTTTTTCATTAGCATTCGCCAATATGCTAAAAAGTATAAAAAATAAAATGAAAATTTTCAAATGGGGTCCTTAAAATATGGAAAATTTATATGTCCCGAGTGGGACATAATTGACTATGTGTCAAGTGTTTCTAAATCTTTTACAGATCCTGCTTGATGAGAAACAACTTTGTCATGAAAACGACGAAGTGCTTTTGTTGCTCTATCTATGGCTAAATCAATAGCAGCGTCTAAAGAGTCATCAGCTTGAGAGATAACAACGGGTTGTGCATGTGCGATGTGAATATCAAATTCTACTACAACACCTTTTTTCTGAGCTGCTACACTACAATTAATAGCAGTAATATCTAGTGAATATTTTCTAAAAGCTTCAACAGCAGCACCAATATGATTTTTTGTTGCATCTGTTAGCGTTATATCTTTTGAACGAATTTGTAAGTTCATAACGAATCCTTTGTAAAGAGTTCTATTGACTCTTGTTTGTGTAATTCAATAATAACAAAATAAAGCTGAGATTGGTATAATACGCTAAAAAAAATTAGGAAAAAATCACAATGAGAGTATTAACAGGTATTCAACCATCAGGAGATTTACATATTGGGAACTATTTTGGTTCTATCAAGCAGATGGTTGATGCTCAAAAATCAAGTGATACTTTTGCATTTATAGCAAACTATCACGCTATGAGTAGTGGAAATGGTGGAGAAGCTCTTGCTAAACTAACAATGGCAACAGCTACAGATTTTCTTAGTCTTGGAATAGATCCAAACAAATCAACTTTTTGGGTGCAATCTGATGTCAAAGAGGTCTTAGAGCTTTACTGGGTACTCTCTGCGTTTACTCCAATGGGACTCCTTGAACGCGCACATAGTTATAAAGACAAAACAGCTAAAGGTATAGCTGCTAATCACTCTTTATTTTCTTATCCTGTTTTAATGGCAGCCGATATTCTTCTTTATTCTCCAGATATTGTGCCTGTAGGAAAAGACCAAATCCAGCATGTTGAAATAGCTCGTGATATCGCTATAAAATTTAACAACGAATATGGAGATATCTTTAAAGTGCCTGAGTTTAAAGTAGAAGAAAATGTGGCAACTGTTCCTGGGATTGATGGACAAAAAATGTCAAAAAGTTACAAAAATACTGTCAATATTTTTGGTGAAGAGAAAAAGCAACTCAAAACTATCAAAAAAATAGTAACTCAAAATGTAGCATTAGAAGAGCCTAAAGAGTATGAAAACTGTAATGTTTACAATATGGCAAAACTCTTTTTAGAAGGTGAAAATTTAGTTTCTCTTCAAAACAGATACCAAGCAGGCAAAGAGGGTCATGGTCACTTTAAAATTTATCTTGCAGAGGTAATGTGGGAATATTTTAAAGAGTATAGAGAAAAACGCGACTACTATATAAATCATCAAGATGAAGTAAGAGAGATACTAAACGCAGGTGCCCTAAAAGCCAAAGCAGTTGCTGCACCAATGATAGAAAAAATCCGTACTGTTACAGGGATTAGATACTAAACATCTATTTCCTAGCGTTGTTTATCTAACCAAACCATAAGCCCTTTTTGAGCATGTAGTCTATTTTCAGCTTCAGCAAAAACTATCTTAGCATGTCCCTCTAAAACCGATTCACTTACTTCTTGTTCTCTATAAGCAGGGAGACAGTGTAAAAATTTCGCATCTTTTTGTGCTAAACACATCATCAAATCATCAACCATAAAACCAGAAAAATCTTTTATGCGTTGCTCTTTTTCATCTTCTTGCCCCATAGAAGCCCATGTATCTGTTGTAACAATTGTTGCCCCATGGACTGCTTCTTTTGGATCATTCGTAACTGTTATCACTGAACCACTTTTACGCGCCAACTTCATAGAATCCTCTAACACCAAAGAATCAACTTCATACCCTTTTGGTGTTGCAATTCTAAGCTCAAAGCCAAGTTTAGCCGCAAGCATCATCCAAGAGTGCGTCATATTATTTCCATCGCCAATATAGGCAACAATTGCGTTTTCATTAACACCGTACTCAAGCATCGTCATATAATCCGCTAAAAGTTGTACAGGATGATAAGAATCTGTAAGTCCATTGATAACGGGAACTTTTGAAAAAGATGCAAACTCTTCTATCATACTATGTTTAAAAGTTCTTATCATTACCATATCGCACATGCTAGATATAACACGGGCTGTATCTTTTACAGGCTCACCGCGTCCTAGATGAATATCACGGTTTGATAAAAAGAGTGCATGACCACCAAGCTGATACATTCCAGTCTCAAAACTCACTCTAGTTCTTGTTGAGCTTTTTTCAAATATCATCGCAAGTGTCTGATTTTCTAGTTCTTTTTTGTACACACCAGCTTTTAAATCTTTTTTGATTTTTAGACCTATGTCTACTATCTCTAAAATCTCTTCTTTGCTAAAGTCTTTAAGTGTTAAAAAATGTCTCATATTCTTGTCCTAAATTTAACTTTTTTGTAGCATTTTAGCTACTTCTTTTGCATGATAAGAGATAATAATATCGGCTCCAGCACGCTTAAATGAAATCATCGTCTCCATAACAACTCTATCATAGTCAATCAAATCATTCATACCAGCAAATTTTAACATTGCGTATTCACCGCTAACATTATAAACAGCCATAGGTAAAGAAGTAGCATCTTTTATCTCACGAACCAAATCAAGATATGCTAGGGCAGGTTTAACCATCAAGATATCTGCACCTTGCATCTCATCACTTACAGATTCTGCTATGGCTTCACGGCGGTTTGCTGGATCCATTTGGTAGGTGGAACGGTCGCCAAAAGATGGTGATGATTCTGCCACATCACGAAATGGTCCATAGTAGCCTGAAGCAAATTTTGTTGAATAAGACATAATCGGTAAGTTTTCATACCCTGCCTCGTCAAGTGCAACTCTTAAAACTTCGATAATACCATCCATCATTCCAGAAGGGGCAATCATATCCGCACCAGCTTTAGCATGGACGATAGCTTGTTGCCCTGAAATCTCAAGCGTCGCATCATTATCTACTGTTTCATGCACTTCATCAATGATACCACAATGTCCATGGTCGGTATATTCACAAAAACAGAGGTCAGTCACCACAAACATATCTGGATGCGCTTTTTTAATAGCACGAATAGCCTCTGCAATAATTCCATGCTCACATAAAGCATCTGAACCAATAGAATCTTTTACATCAGGGATTCCAAAAAGGATAATTGAGTAGAGTCCAAGCTTTTTTAGCTCCCAACACTCTTTAATAGCTTCATCGATACTCATCTGAAATACACCAGGCATAGAACTAACCTCTGTTTTAATTCCCTTACCACTTCTTACGAACAATGGGTATATAAAATCTTCAACATGTACATTTGTTTCTCTTACTAAAGAGCGAAGATTTTTATTTAGACGAGTTCTACGAAATCTTTTAAACATATTTAAACCTTTTTTTTTATCATTTTTGCTATAATCATTTTTTAATAACTTACATTACGCACTAATGACACCATGAGTGGTTTTTGTGGCATTTGAGTACAAGGCACATCGAAGAAGCATAGCCTTAGCTACGCTGATGAGATGTAACGCCGTAATCAAGTGCCACAAAAGCCACCCGAAGGGCGAAAGAGTAAGCATTCTACTGACTTCGTTACAAAAGTTTCACCGTAGCTACGGCTACGCTGAAACTTTGTGCCTTGCATTAAAACGCTTACTCTTTCGCTCATGGTGTCATTAGTGCGTAATGTAAGTTAAAGAAACATTTTACCCTTTTAAAGATTAAATTAATGAATATAACAATATCCGAAGTTGCAAATCTACCATCTAAATTTGGTGATTTTAAAGTAAAAGCCTTCAAAGAAGCTCAAAAAGAACATCTTGTTATTTATAAAGATGATTTAGACGATATTCCCATCGTAAGAGTCCATTCAGAATGCCTAACAGGCGATGCTCTTGGTAGTCTGAAATGTGACTGTGGTGAACAGTTAGAATATGCTCTAAAACTGGCAGAAGAGTCCAAAGGCATGGTAATCTATCTTAGACAAGAGGGCAGAAACATTGGTCTTTTAAACAAGATAAATGCTTACGCTCTTCAAGACAAAGGTGCCAACACAGTAGAAGCAAATCACCAACTTGGATTTCGTGCTGATGAGCGAACATATGAGATAGTAACGACTATACTGCATCACTTTGGCATTAAGAAAATCAAATTATTGACAAATAATCCAGATAAAGTAAAGGCAATAAGTGATATCGAAATTGTAGAGAGAATCCCTATTATCATGGATTCAAACAAGTATAATGAAGATTATCTTAAAGTAAAACGCGATGAGATGGGACACTTACTATAAATAATAAGCTAAATATTTACTCGCTAAACCATCCATACTTATTGTAAAGTTTGTTTATACTTTTAAGCTCTTTTTTAGTCACAAAAACTTGAGATGTTGCGTAAAGTATACTGCTATTTGTATCGATAATCCTAGAGTTTATCAACATACCACTTTTGTAGTTTGTGTAAGTAGAATAGAGTACACATTTTGATATTCTATGTTCTTTACTTTCATTGATTTTATTTAATGTTTTGCTATCTACTATCTTATATCCTCGCATAAACATCTCATGGATTAAGTTTTCATCTATTTTTTGTGTTGCTAAAGTCGTTTGATTGTTATCATAAAGATTTACTATGGGGAGGATGCTCATAGGAATATTTTTCATCTTCTTTAAAAGAGTGTTTTTATAAAGTTCCTGCGCTATTTTGATACTTATCGTGTTCACATATAAAGATACAGCTTTGTCGTACTCTATCTTTTTCATCATACCATTCTCGTTTAAATCACGAGTTGTCTCAGCATTCAAAGTAACAGATATGAAAAAAAGTAAAACTATAATTTTAAAATTCATACTGATACTATAACACAAAAGGTTTAACCTCTAAAACGCTATTTAAGCAAACCTTGATTCAGGCATCGCATATACTCTGCGTTTAGCAGAATCTATTGCGTTTAGTAACTTGTTTGATGCTGTCTTTAATCTTTCATGATAAAACTCTGCCATCTTAACTTCAATGGGTGTTAACTCATCTTTTTTAAATATTTTTGAGAAAAAACTTTGCTGATGTTTATTTGAAAAAACTGCATAAAGTTCACGATAGTCACGATGCCACTCATCCTGATCCATATCTAGTCTAATAAAAAATTGCTCTCCTAGAACTTTTTTCACATCAAAATTAGAACCATGCAACCATGTAATAAATTGACAATTTGATTTTTCAACTGCTGTCATTCTTTCTAAATCACCCTCTTTAAGTAAAGCTTTTGCATTATCCATCTGCTGTTCATGTGCTGATTTTGCACTATCTATTGCATTAATTATTTCGTATTTTTTCATAGCAACCTCTAATATTTGATATAATTATTTATTTTATAAAATTGTATTATATCAAATATCAGCTAAAAACAAAATAAAATAAATTGCAATACTTAATTACTTAAATTTTGCTGCGTTCATCGCCTCTAGTCTTCTTAATGATGAGCCTAATGAAGCAAGTAAAGAAGTAGTTGTTTCACCCAACTCTGCGTAATACAACTTTGCCTTGTCAAACTCTAATGAATCAATCTTTTTTGAACCAAGTAGTTTGGAGAGAAAGCCTTTTTTGTTATCTTTAAAAAATATATTGTAAATACGCAAATACTCTTTATGCCACTGTTCATGTAGAGTATCTAACTTTTCATAAAATTGTTCGCCTAGTATTTTTTGCACATTATTATCTTCCCCATATAGCCACTTACCAAAGTCGCATTTTACTTTAGAAACAGCGGTGGGATTATCAACTGGTTGACCATAAACCAACTTCTCAATCTTAACCATTTGCGCTTTATGTGACTCTATCGCCTTTTGTATTGATAGGATTGCATCTTCTTTATTCATTTCATACGACCTTCTAACTTACATAATTATTTCTAATTATTGCATAATTTAAATAAATAAAGTATATAATAATAAATATTTTAAATTAAGGTTGCAACTATGAAACACCCTGAACCAATAGACCACGAAATCAAACTAAATACTAAAAGATATATTGTTTCTAAAACTGATCCAAAGGGTATAATCACTTACGCTAACGACTACTTTGTTGAGATAGTTGGATATAGCGAAGCTGAGCTTATAGGGCAACCACATAACATCATCAGACATCCAGATATGCCAAAAATTGTTTTTAAAATGATGTGGGATAGAATCAACAAAAGTGAAAATATCATGGCAGTTGTAAAAAACTTAGCTAAAGATGGAAGGTATTACTGGGTTGTTACAGAGTTTGAACCTAAAGTTGATCCTATCACTAATGAAATCTTATCGCATACTGCGTTTAGAAAAGCAGCACCACAAAAAGCAATAGATACTATGGCTCCTATCTATGCCAAACTCATTGAGATTGAAAAAGAGGGTGGAATGAAAGCAAGTGAAGAGTATCTTCGTGGATTTTTAGAAGAAAACAATACAACATATGATGCCTTTATAGATGATTTAGTAGGAAACCATGGTATATTTAAAATCTTTTTCACAATGATGAAAAAGTTATTTACATAAGGTTACTGATTGAACTTAAAAACACTACTAGAATATGATAATATAGAACTACCAGAAAACTTTTTTTATAATATTCAAAAATACAAAGAACATCTTTTCAAATGGAATAAGATTCACAACTTAACTGGGGCAAAAAATGAGAAAACTATAGATGAGTTTATCTATGATGCTGTTTTTCCTGTAAGTTTTTTACCAAAAGTGGGTACACTTATGGACATAGGAACAGGAGCCGGTTTTCCTGGCATGATTCTCGCCTTTGCACTACCACAAACGCAGGTCACTTTAGTGGAACCTTTAACAAAAAGGGCAAGTTTTTTACAGTTTATAAAAGCAGATTTAAAACTTAAAAATGTCACTGTTGTCAAAAAAAGAGTGGAGCAGATGCCAAGTCAAATATTTGACCTTATCACCTCACGCGCTGTAACTGATACTAAGATGCTTTTAAAATTAAGCAAAAACTTTCGTGATACTCACTCAAAACTTCTCTTTTACAAGGGAGAAAAAGTTTTTGATGAAATTGATGAAAGTGCAGATAAAAATATGCAACATAAGATTATAGAGACTAACAACCGACACTATTTACTACTTGGAGAAAACTTATGATACTAAAACTACTACTTGTTGGAGCTGTGATTTTTACAGTTTACATTATGTTTTTTAAGAAAAAATCCATAAAAGAACCACAAAAATCTAAAGCAAGTAAAAAGAAGCAAGATACTCAAAAGATAAATGAGATGATAGAGTGTGCTACTTGTGGTGTTTATTGCGAACTTGATGAAGCTATTTTGAGTGGTTCAAAATACTACTGCTCTGCTGAGTGTGTAAACAAGGCTTCATAAATGTTGATTTTTGGACATAGATTTATAGACTCCGAGTCTTTCTATCACATTTCAAACATAGAAGATATCAGTCATACACCACCCTCTTCAACTATTTATATTTTGTTTGAAGAGTGTAACCTAGATATCATAGCGTATGCTAAGGCTAATGATGTAAACATGGCTTTGTCGGTAAAGAACATAAGCCAACTAATGTATGCGTCATCACTCAAGGCAAGATATATTATTGTACAAAAAGAGATGGCTAAAACGGCTCAAAATATCGCTGAAAACTATCTTTTTGATGCAAAAATATTAGTCAAGATAGAAAATGAAGAAGAGATAGAAGAGATAGCTCTTCTTGGCATAGACGGGGTGTTACTTTCAAACGCAGTGGTAAAAATCACTTCTTAAGCAATGAAATTTCTCATTCTTGTTTTACTTTCACTCATCTTTTTTAGCGGATGTTCCTCAAGAGCCACGCCATACCTCAAACGCAAAGAGATTTTAAAGCCAAATACAAACTTTGCACAAACCAAAAACCCATCTTACAAACTCAAAAATAAAAATGCCATAACCAAAGCACTTTACAGTGAGTATAAAAAATGGCGCGCTTCTCCTTACTGTTATGGGGGAGATTCAAAAGAGGGTATAGATTGTTCTTCTCTTGTGCAACATATTTACTATGATGCTTTTGCTTTGAGAGTTCCAAGAACAACAAAAGAACAAGCAAAAATAGGTTATAAAGTATCAAGAAATGAAACAAGAGAAGGTGATTTACTACTTTTTAAAACAGGATATAGTACGCGTCATTCAGGTATCTACTTAGAGTCTGGGAACTTTATAAACACTTCAACAAAACATGGTGTCACTATCTCAAACCTCAACAATCCTTACTGGAGAAGTAAGTACTCTCAGGCAAGAAGAGTCTTACTTTTTAAATAATAGTGCGTTTAATGTTGGCCTTAAGAGATGTTAATACTTCATAACTAATCGTTTTTGCAAATACAGAAACATCTCTAGCATCATCAAAAATCATTAGTTCATCTTTATCACTTATAAATGAACAATTGTCCATTGAAACTCTTCCTGCAATCTTTACACCATCTTTTGTCTGAAAAATATTTGAGCAAGCTCTTAAAAAACCATGTCCATAACCAAAATCATAATTACTTACTATCATCTGTTTTTCTGCTTTAAAAGTCACTCCATAACCGACACTCTCTCCAAGCTCTAATGTTTTTGATGAAATCTTTTTTGCATAAAGTGATAAAACAGATTTTAGCTGTGGAGCAAGTGACTTAAAAGGAACTTCTAAACATCCATAGACGGCTATACCTACACGAACCATATCCTCATCAAAGTCAGACTCTCGAAAAAGAGCTGCAGAGTTACAAGAGTGAAAACGCAGACTTTTATCTGAGTTTTCTTTAACAATTTTAAAGTTTTTCTTTTGTATTTCATAAAGTTCATTTAACTCATCCGCACAAGCATGATGTGTAAAAACTGCTTCAAGTTGTAATTTTTGTTGTTTTATCAGGGTAAACGCAGTCGCTAATTCTTGCATTTGTATACCGTTACGATTCATCCCTGTATTTACTTTGAGTTCTACTCTTGTATCTTTTGGAAAATTTTTCACTGCGTTTATATCATTAATGGTGTATCTGATTTTTGGATTTGCAACTTTTGGAATATCTGCTAAAACCAAAATATACTCAAAAAAATCTTCGATAAGTTCTGCTTCTGCGTTTGATTGCACAACTGCTTTTTTTATACCATACTCTTTTGACATGTGAGCGACTTCAAGTATACCATGACCATAAGCGTTGTCTTTTAAAACAAGTGCTATTTTATCTTTATCACAAGTGAGTTTCGCGATAATATCAAGATTGTTAAAAAAATGATTTTTATTTAGAGTTATGTAAGCCATGGAGGAATTATACAGTATGAAGATACAAAAACGATTAATCGCGGAGTTCGAGGAACAATCTTATACCCAAATCATCTTTCCACATACAAAAACAGACTGGGCAGAGTATCTAAATGAGGCAGAAGAAACTTTTGTAAATATCATAAACGCCATACGAAAATATCAAGAGTGTAAAATTATCTGTTTTAATATCGGTGAAGTTAAAAAACATTTTACAGATACTCATAATCTAATTTTCATAGAGTATAAAACAGATGATACATGGGCAAGAGATTGTTCAGCACTTAGCATAGAAGAAAATGGCAATAAAAAACTTTTAGATTTTACTTTTAATGCTTGGGGCAATAAATTTGATGCAAAAAAAGACAATGCTATGACAAAAGCCATCACACCAAACGCACTCTTATGTGACTTTGTTTTAGAGGGAGGGGCTGTTGAGAGTAATGGTCTTGATATGATTTTAACGACTTCAGCTTGTATGCTCAATAAAAACAGAAATCCTAGCCTAAACGCAGGTCAAATAACAAACAGACTACAAAAATATTTTGGAGTTAGTAAAATACTATACTTAAAGCATGGTTATCTCGCTGGAGATGATACCGATTCACATATTGACACTTTAGCAAGATTTATCGACACAAAAACCATTGTGTATGTGCAATGTTTAGATAAAAAAGATGAACATTTTAAGGAACTATCTTTAATGGAAAAAGAGTTAGAACTGTTTGCAAAGCAATATGATTTAAGACTTTTCGCTTTACCAATGTGTGAGAAAATATACTTTAAAAAGCAAAGACTTCCTGCGACTTATGCTAACTTTTTATTTGTGAATAATGCTATTTTACTCCCTACATATAGCGTTAAAACAGATATTTTAGCCATACAACTTTTTCAAGATATTTTTCCAACTAAAAAGATTGTTCCTATAGACTGTTCTATCCTTATCAGACAACATGGCTCACTACATTGTCTTACAATGAATTTTTAAGAAAACATTAGGTTACAAAAAAGTATAATTAATTATAATGAAAGGGGGAGTACATGAAACTTCGCTATTATACTTATAAAGGTTCTTGGAACGAACCACTTGATAAATCACTCGATTCAAAGCAAACGCTCATCTTTGCTTTTGGATTATCAAACAAAGAAGCTGTCACTGCTCCCTTGCGTGAGGTCAAAGATACTTTTGGGCACTCTATCATCATTGGTGCTTCAACTGCTGGCGAAATTCTCATGGATGAACTTCATGACGATTCACTTGTTATAGCCGTCTTACAATTCAAAACAACAAAAATTAAATTGATAACAAAAAAGATACAAAATACTCAAGATTCTTTTTTCATAGGAGAAAGTATCGCTCATGATTTAGATATGCCTCATTTAAAAAGCATCTTTATTCTCAGTGACGGTTTACAAATCAATGGTTCGCAATTAAGTAATGGATTCAATAGTATCATTAAATCAGATGTTGTTATCAGTGGTGGACTTGCTGGTGATGGCGGTGCCTTTGTCTCTACTTGGGTTATAGTTGACGGAGAAGCTAAATCAGGTTATGTGAGTGCCATAGGTCTTTATGGGGATGCCATCCATGTTGGATATGGTTCAAAAGGTGGTTGGGATATTTTTGGCATAAAAAGAGAAGTTACCAAAGCTGTTAACAATACAGTATATGAACTTAACAAAGAACCAATTTTAGATATTTACAAAAGATATTTAGAAGATAAGGCCAAAGATTTACCTGCATCTGGTCTTCTTTTCCCATTGGGAATTTATCACGACAACACGAATGAGAATATTACTGCTCGTACTATTTTAGCCATAAATGAAGAAGAGAAGTCTATCACCTTTGCCGGAGATATTCCTAAAGGAAGTCAAGTTTGTTTAATGAAATCAAATAATGACAGACTTATTGATGCTGCATCCACAGCAAGCAAAGAGATAAACTTACAAAACTACACTAATGAACCTCTTTTGAGCCTAGCCATTAGTTGTATAGGTCGTAAACTTGTTTTAAAACAACGCACAGAAGATGAACTCGAAGCAACTTTACAAAACTTACCCAAAGATACTATACAAATAGGATTTTACTCCTATGGAGAAATTTCACCACATGGTTTGCTCGGTTCTAGTCTCCACAACCAAACCATGACACTCACAACACTCTGGGAAAGCGATGCATAAACTTCTAAAACGCCAATTGAAGAAAACTGGTGCCATTGTTGATGAGAAATTCTTACAACTTATAAGCCAAGCATATGTTGATGCTGATGAGGATAGGCTACTCTTAGAACGTTCTTTGGAAATTGCTTCACAAGAGATGCAAGAGCTTTATCAACAACTACAAAAAAGCTCTCAAGAGAAACTTGAAAAAAGTGTCGATAGGTATGATTCTCTTGTTTATGAACTCCGAAATCATTACATTTTTTATGCTTACAATCAAGATTATTATTTTACTTATTTTAGTGATTCTATTTACAATATCTTAGGGTATACAAAAGAAGAAGCCACCAATATGAACTTTTTGGAATTTTTAACTAATGATCCCATTAACAAAAATGCTCAAGAAAACGCAACTCTGATTATCTCTGGAGAGAAAATAGAACCTCACATCTTCAGCGTATATCACAAGGATAGGAGTAGACGCTATCTTGAACTCAACAGTTACCCAATATTTAACGAAGATGAAGATATTTGGGAGGTAAAAGGCGTTGCTAGAGACATTACCGCAGAGTATGAAGCACAGCAAAAATTGCACTATATTTCAAACCATGATAAACTCACAGGTCTAGTAAACAGGTATAGTCTCTATAATACTTTAGAGTATATCATAGCAGATTCTGCTCGGAACCAAAAAACTTTTGCTCTGCTTTATATAGATTTAGATGAATTTAAATCAGTGAATGACACTCTCGGGCATGTATCTGGCGATATTTTACTGCAAAAGGTTACAAAAAGAGTGCAAAATGAGATTCGTAAAAATGATATTTTTGCTCGGATTGGGGGTGATGAATTTGTAATTATCTTAACAAATGTTGAGTCTTCTTTCATATCTAAAATTTCTCGAAATATCCTCAATGCACTAAAAGAACCTTTTAAAATACATACAAACAAAGTCACTATTTCTGTGAGTATCGGCATCGCTATCTATCCTAAAAATGGTGAAGATATTGACACTTTACTCAACAATGCTGACAAAGCTATGTACATGATAAAAAAAGATGGTAAAAATAACTTCACATATTCTTAAAACTTAAGTAAGCCAGCAGAAATAACTTCATAGATAACAACATTTAAAAGGTTTAGATTCAAGGCGAACTTTGTTTGGCGATGCGAGCATCGTTAAATAAAGTTCAACGCAGAAGATGA
>JASFZD010000040.1:0-35291 GCA_045046645.1 Sulfurimonas sp.
CTAAATATATTTATGGTACAATTTTCAAAGAAATATTCTTGATAATTTAGTGTTTTTGGAAATCATTAAGAGTATAAGGCTGTGTTTTTTCACAGTCTCCGAGGAGACCAATAATTTACTCTAGCGAGTAAATTATTGGCTCGAGTCCACCGTTATGTGAAAAGTCCAATATTGACAAATTGAATAAAATTGAATATAATTAGAAATATTAATATTCAAAGGATATTCATGAAAACTGTAACAATGAGAGTTGATGATTCTATTTATGACATGATTAAACTCGCAGCCGAAGGGCAAAGACGCAATCTTTCAAATTTCATAGAATTTGCAACAATACAATACTTAACATCTTCACAATTTGTTGATAGTAGTGAAATGAATGATATTTTAGACGATGAAGAACTTGTAAGTAATTTAATGAATGGATTAGAAGATTTCAAGAAAGGCGATTACACTATTGTCTAAATATCAAATTGCAGAAACAAAAACTTTTGGAAAAGTTAAAAAGAAAATAGACAAAAAACTATACTTAAAAATAGAAAATTTTGTTTATCCTCAACTGAGAGAAAATCCTTTTTATGGTTCAAATATAAAAAAATTAAAAGATAATCTTGAAGGATACTACCGCTATAGTATAGGAAATTACAGATTATTTTATTTAATTGAAAATGATAAACTGATTATAGCTGTTGTAGATTTTAGACATAGACAACAAGCATATGATTAAACACATATGTACCTACATATAGCAATTGACAAAAAAGAAAAGTTTTTAAAGACAATACAAGTTTATTACGGGTAGACTTGTAGATCAAAAAGCAGGATAACAAGATTACTCACCAGTATAATTTGCACCCATTACGTGACCATAATAATCTACAAAGATATAAATATTTTGTTTTTTCTCATCTTTAATATTTAAATTTCGATAATCAACTACCCATTCCACTTTATCTGCAAACTGTTTCTTATCTGTACTTACAATAGGAACTTCCAGCCAAGAAGCAGAAATTTTCTTTTTTTGAGTTAACATCCAAAGTCTTTTTCGTGCGGCTCTTTGTATGTCTTTTTTAGACAGTTCTATTTTAGCAGCACAAGAATGATTGTGTTCATGTTTTGTTTGTATATGCAATTCATCCTGTGTATGTGTCTTATTTTCTTGTGCATAAAGTGAATTGGTCACCAAAGATATTGCTATTACTATAATCATACTACTTATTTTTTTATTCATGTTATCGTTCCCCATATATATATTAACTATTATAACAAAATTAAGGTTATTTTATTTGTTTTTTAGTTGGTATTACAAAAAAGAAATCTTTCAAGATTTGATTATATGCACTAGGATTTGATTTGCTATCTGTATGTGCATACACATCTTTTTTTGTATTTGTAAAAATATCCTTTATCGTTGCACTCTCTTTTTTGAGATTTTGGACAAAATACTTAGTTAGTATGCCATTAGAGCCTTTTTTACCATCTCTAACTATCTCTCCAGACGCA
The DNA here is from genome assembly GCA_045046645.1 of Sulfurimonas sp. GTDB lineage: Bacteria > Campylobacterota > Campylobacteria > Campylobacterales > Sulfurimonadaceae > Sulfurimonas. The sequence continues at coordinate 1,504 of JASFZD010000040.1, forward strand.
GTTGAGTAGGCTAGAAATATATCTTTAGTATTTGGCAATGCAAGCAATCCTTTTCCAACACCTCTTCCAAAATGATTATGATGAAAGCTATTTACAGCAATAGTGTTACGACAAGTATCTGAAATAAGGACATTAAGTCTATTATGTGCATCGTTCATTTTTTTTATAATGTTATTTAGTGGGATAGCTTCATGTGATATATAATCTCTATTATCAAGCAGTGCATCTACACCAATTAAATAATTTTTCCCATCTACATTCACGCTATGACCAGCAAAATAGTAAAAACCTATGCCTCCTTTACGGATTTTATAAGCAAATTTTCTAAGAAGTTTTTTCATATCTCTTATCTTCGCATTCTCTTTATAGATAACTTTAAAGCCACTTTTTTCAAGTGTTTTTTGCATAAGTCTTGCATCATTTAAAGGATTTTTTAAGTGCGTGAGACTAGTGTAATCACTATTTCCTATAACAAGAGCGACTCTTTTTTCTACTCCCTCAGTTTTTACTATATCACGAAGATTCTGTGCTTGTAGTGTGATATTAGTAAGAATAAAAAAGATTATTATTATATTTTTCATCTCTATAAAACTCCATATTGTTCTTCCATATTATAGCACTTTTTGAGTAATTTTTTGAAATTTTATAGGTAAGTGAGAAGTGTATTTTAATCTACATCGTCGTATAATATACTAGATAGATAGAGATTAAAATTTTAATTTTCACAGGAGAAGATAATGCTAAATATAAAACTAAATGAAAAAGACTTGATTGTTATTTTGGAACCAGATGGTGCTTTGAGTGAAGAAGACTTTGTCTTGGCTCGCGAGAGTATTGACCCTTTTATCCAAAAATATGGCAAGCTTAATGGTCTTATTATCTATGTAAAATCATTTCCAGGATGGGATTCTTTTAGTGCTCTAGTAAAGCACTTGAAGTTTGTAAATGAACATCATAAAAAAGTCTCACATGTTGCTTTTGTTACAAACTCATTTCTTGGTGAAGTTGCTCAAGACATAGGAAGTCATTTTGTAAATGCAAAGATAAAAAACTTTGCATTTAATGAACTAGAAGATGCAAAAAAATGGATACTTAGTGAAGAACTGCTTATCAATAAACATGGCTTATATATAGGTATAGAAAATATTGATGATCATTTTATACTCTCTTTTAAAGCTGTCGGAACACTTACACACGAAGACTATAAGGTTATAACCCCTATGATTGATTCGGCACTAAGAGGAATCAAGCATCCAAACATTAAAATACTCGTAGACTTATCAGAGTTTGAAGGTTGGGAGCTTAGGGCTGCATGGGATGATTTTAGAATTGGTTTAAAGTACAATTTTGATTTTGACAAAATTGCTATTTATGGCAACAAAAAAATATGGTTAGAATATGGTCTAAAAATATCATCTTGGTTTATAAGTGGAGATGTAAAAGAGTTTACAAACGCAAAAGAAGCGACAGAGTGGCTTTCTACTCCCCCCAACTAAGCTTTTCTTTAAGCACTTCAAAGTAGTTAAACTCTTCTCTATGGATGAGCTTAACTCTGTTCGTTGCTAGTTTGATGTGTAGGCTTTGGCCTAGTTCTAACTCATGCTTATCTTGTCCATCTATGATTACAAGTGCTTTTTCTCTCGGTGTTTTCATCTCTATGGAAAATTCCCCAGGTAAAACAACTGGTCTTTGTGTTAAAGAGTGTGGGCAGATTGGGGTAAGTGCAAAAACATTCGTTAAAGGAAAAAGAACTGGTCCACCTGCTGAAAGATTATAAGCAGTTGAGCCTGTTGGTGTAGAGACGATAACACCATCTCCATAGTAGGTATTAAAAGACTTTGAATCAACCAGCGTTTGGACATGTATCATATTTGACACAGAAGGACGCGTTATGACAACATCATTGAGCGCATAAATTTTTATATCTTTTCCATTTTCTTTAAAACTTGCTTCAAGTATAGCTCTCTCATCTATTCTGTAATTTCCCTCTGTTAGATTAGATACAAAACTATCAAGTTCGCTCAGTTTAACATCAGCTAAAAAGCCCAAACTTCCCGCATAAACACCAATAATTGGGATATTATACTTAAAGGAGCGTCTTGAAACAGAGATAAGTGTGCCATCACCACCAAGTGTTACAAGAGCGTCACAACTCTCACAAAGTAGCTCAAAATCCATGCCCATGATGCCAATCATACCACCACTAATGCTTTCTATCACAACTTTAATATTATACTTATTGAAAATTTCTTCGAGTTGAAAAAAATTATCTTTAAGTTCAGGAGTAGAAGGTCTTAAAATAACACCCACTTTTTTTATTAGTTTTTCTTGCATTCAGACTCTTTTGTTAAATAATTTTGTTAATTATACTCTTTTTAGCTATAATCGCGAAAATTATTTATTATAGGACTCTATATTTTGAGAACTCATTACTGTACAGATTTAAACGAAACAAATGTAGGAGAAGAAGTTACTCTTACTGGTTGGGCAAACAATCACCGTGACCATGGTGGAATTATATTTATAGATTTACGCGACAAAACTGGTCTTATTCAGCTTACTTGTGACCCTGCAGACAGCATAGAATCTCATAAGATTGCTAATAGTGTTCGTGATGAGTATGTTCTTATCGTTAAGGGTAAAGTTCGTTTGCGTGGAGAAGGACTTACTAACCCACGCTTAAAAACTGGTGCTATTGAGATTATTGTAACAGAGCTTATTATCGAGAACAAATCAGCAGCACTTCCTTTTGTGATTGGTGATAAAAAAGTAGGTGAAGAGACTACTCTTAAGTATCGTTACTTAGAGCTTCGTGATCCAGACCTTTACAATGTATTTCGTTTACGCTCAAAAGCAGCAATTGCTGCAAGAAATATACTTGATGAAAATGGTTTCTTAGAAGTGGAAACTCCAATCCTTACAAAATCAACTCCAGAGGGAGCGCGTGACTATCTCGTCCCATCTCGTGTTCATGATGGTGAATTTTACGCACTTCCACAATCACCACAATTATTTAAACAACTTTTAATGGTTGGTGGATTTGATAGATATTTTCAGATAGCAAAATGTTTTCGTGATGAAGATTTGCGTGCTGATAGACAACCAGAATTTACTCAAATAGATGTTGAGATGAGTTTTTGTAATCAAGAAGATGTTATCAAAGTAGCTGAAAAGTTACTAGTAGCGATGTTTAAAGCAGCAGATATTGACATTAAACCTCCATTTAATCGCATTACATATAATGATGCTATGGAGCTGTATGGTTCTGATAAACCAGACTTACGTTATGACCTTAAGATGGTAGATGTTATTGATATTTTTGAAAGATGTGATAATGAGATTTTTACCAATATCGCTAAACAACCACATAAAAACCGTATCAAAGCTCTTAAAGTTCCAGGTGCTGACTTAGTTTTCTCAAAACGCGAAATGAAAGGTTTTGAAGAGTTCGTTCGTAAATTTGGTGCACATGGTCTAGGTTACTTCCAAATGAAAGAAGATGGTTTAAAAGGTCCACTTATTAAGTTTTTTAGTGAAGAAGATATTGCACTTTTAATACAGAGACTTGAGATGAAAGTTGGTGATGTAGTATTTTTTGGTGCAGGAGATAAAAAAACTGTATGGGACTACATGGGGAGATTTAGAAACTTTATAGCAGAGCATGAAAAAATGAATCTTGTTGATGAAAATGCTTTTGAATTTGTATGGGTTGTTGACTTCCCAATGTTTGAAGTAGAAGATGGTCATGTTAAAGCACTTCACCATCCATTTACAATGCCAAAAGATACAGATAAAGAGGATATTGAAGAGATAGAATCTATCGCTTATGATATTGTGCTTAATGGTACTGAGCTTGGTGGTGGTTCTATTCGTATTCATAAAGAAGAGATTCAAGAAGAAGTATTTAAACTTCTAGGAATCGGTGAAGAAGAAGCACAAGAAAAATTTGGTTTCTTACTAGATGCTCTTAAATTTGGTGCACCTCCACATGGTGGTTTTGCTCTTGGTTTTGATAGACTCATCATGCTTATCACTAAAAAAGCAAGTATTCGCGATGTTATTGCTTTCCCTAAAACGCAAAAAGCGTCTTGTGTCCTCACAAAAGCACCAAGTGCAGTGGACAATTCACAGCTTCGTGACTTGCATATAAGACTTAGAGAACAAACTAAATAGTCTCAAGGATTTTATAGTGAAAAAACTTTTTTTAATTATCGGAGCACCTGGCTCTGGTAAGACTACTGATGCAGAGCTTATAGCAAAATCAAATGACAATATTTCACACTACTCTACAGGCGATATGCTTCGCGTTGAAGTAGCTAGTGGCAGTAAACTTGGTCTTGAGATAAACAAGTACATTACTAAAGGTCTTATTGTTCCCATAAACATAGCTATCGAGACTATTACAAATGCTATAAAAAATGCTCCAAACGATATAGTTATCTTAGATGGTTATCCAAGAAGCATAGAACAGATGGATGCTTTAGAAAACTTTTTAAAGAGTGATAAGACTATCACATTAACAAGTATTATCGAAGTTGATGTAAGTGAAGAGACTGCTAGAGATAGAGTTTTGGGTCGTAATCGCGGTGAAGATGATAATACAGAAGTATTTAACAATCGCATGAGAGTTTACATCGAACCATTAGAAACTATCCAAAAATTTTATAATGCTAAAAATATTTTAAAAGTTATCTCTGGTGAAGGAACTATCGAAAATATTGTTACTCAAATGGGAAAGTTTATAAATTCTAAAATTTAGAACATCCCTTAACACCTCTTATTTAAATACCTAAGGAAAACTTTCATGATAGAAGAGACTTCAAAACCACAAAAAACATACTACGACCATATAAGTGTTGGTAACCGTACTAAACAAATCGTTTATTTTGTTGAGCAACATGATAAGCTTGTTCACTTTGAACTTTTTTTAAAAGATACTATACCTCTTAGAACCATCGTTATTTGTAAAAGTAAAAAAACTGCTGATTCTCTTGGAGACTATCTTAAAGATCAAAATATCAATGCCATAGTTATTCATGGAAATCATAGAGCATCTCAAATACAAGAGGCTTCTAACATGTTTAACAGCGGTGAAAACAATCTTCTCATCACAACGAGCAAAATTTATGAGAATCTTGAACTAAAAAATATACAAAGAGTTCTAAACTACGACCTTCCTTTTGAGCCTGCTAGTTACTTTGAAACACTTAGAGCAGTTGATGAGATAGGAGAATCTATTTTATTTGTAAATGCAGATGATGAAAAGATGCTTGATACTATAGAACTGATGATGAAGTACGAGATTCCTCAAAAAGAGATAGATGCTTTTACACACACTACACTTCCAAAATCAAATGAAACTAAAAAGAAAAAACCTCGCCATAAAAAAGCTAAAAAGAGTAAACAAGAAACAAAAAAAGAGGACTAAATAGGTGTCAAACTCCAAAACACAAAAATTCATACTAAAACTTTTTCCTGAAATCATGATAAAAGGCCCATCAGCAAAACGACAAATGATAGGGCAACTCTACAATAATCTTCTTAATATTTTAGAAAGAATCGATTCAAAAATAGCAGTAAAAAAGTTTTCAGATAAACTAGAAGTTCTTGCACCTGTTAGTGTTTTACCACAAGTCAGACAAAAGTTACTAGATACTTCAGGAATTGAGCAGATTCTTGAAGCCTTACAATTTGACAACATGGATACTCTTGATAAGATAAAAGAGAAAGTCGGTGAACTTGTGATAGAGAGTTTAAAAGACAAAACATTTGTTGTTCGAGTTAAACGCACAGGTAAACATGAGTATAAATCAACAGATATTGAGCAGACTGTTGGTGGATATTTACTTGCTCATTCTGAAGCTAAAGGTGTTGACCTTCGCAATGCTGAAATTACCGTACGCATGGAACTAGTAGAGAGTCAGCTCAATATAATCACCTCTAAATACAAAGGATTGAGCGGTTTTCCAATAGGAACGCAAGGAGATATACTCTCTTTAATGTCTGGAGGTTTTGACTCAACTGTAGCTTCATACTTAACTATGAAACGAGGTATAAAAACACACTTTGTATTTTTCAATCTTGGTGGAATGGCACATGAGATTGGCGTTAAACAAGTAGCACTTTATCTCTGGTCAAAATTTGGCTCTTCTCATAAAGTAAAATTTATTTCTGTCCCTTTTGATGATGTTTTGACCGAGATTTTTCGCTCAACTCCACCAACATATATGGGAGTAACACTTAAACGACTTATGCTTATGGCATCTGAGAAAATTGCTGATGAACTTGAGATAGATGCTTTGTTAACAGGAGAAAGTGTCGCACAAGTTTCAAGTCAGACACTTAGAAATTTAGCGATTATAGATGAAGTGAGCAACAAGTTGATATTGCGTCCTCTCTCAACTATGAATAAGCCTGAAATAATCTCTATTGCTAACGAAATTGGTACTCGCCAATTTGCTGAGAGTATGCCTGAGTATTGTGGTGTAATCTCTCAAAATCCCATAATTCATGGTTCTTTTAAACGCATGGAGAAAATATCGAAGAAATTTAATTATGAAGTTTTAGATAAAGCAGTTGAAGATTCTAAACATATATTCGTTCATGATGTTATAGAAGATGTCAATAATCTAAAAGCTGTGGAAGTTGTGCATGATTTAAATAGCGATAATTTTGTTGTAATAGACATCAGAGAAGAGAATGAATGTATAAAAACTTCATGTGAAAACATCAAAATACCTTTTCACAAACTAAAATCAGAGTTTCCTAAACTACCTAAAGATAAAGAGTACCTACTTTACTGTGAAAAAGGGATTATGAGTCAACTTCATGCCCAATACCTTCGTGATGAGCATAAGTGTGAAAATGTAAGAGTTTATAGACCAGAGTAAAAATTACCCTAGTTTTGAAACGATTGCTGATTCAACATCAGAAATGTCAGCAGTTCCATCAACTGTAATGTAAGTCAATGTAGAAATCTTTTCAGCCTGTTCTTTATAGTAACCAATAAGTGGTTGAGTAAGTTCATGATACACTTTAAGTCTATCTAGAACAACATCTTCTTTGTCATCGTCACGCTGCACTAAATCTTCACCAGTTTCATCATCTTTACCAGCTACTTTTGATGGATTATACTCTAAGTGATATGTTCTACCACTAGCTAAGTGAGCACGACGACCACTCATTCGTTTTACAATCACTTCATCCGCTACATCTATCTCTATGACTGCGTCTATCTTTATACCTGCGTTTGTAACAGCATCGGCTTGTGGAAGTGTACGAGGGAAACCGTCTAAAAGGTAACCATTTTTACAATCATCTTGAGCAATTCTATCTTTTACAAGACCAATAATTATTTCATCCGTGACAAGTTGTCCAGCATCCATGGCAGCTTTTGCCATTTTCCCCATCTCTGTACCTGCTTTAATCGCACCACGAAGCATATCTCCAGTAGAAATTTGAGGAATGTTGTATTTTTTGGTTAGAAACCCAGCCTGTGTACCTTTTCCAGCACCAGGAGCTCCTAGTAGTATTATTCGCATTTATTTATCCTTTAAATTAGTCTTCTTCAACGAAACCAAAATCTTCTTCGTTGCTATCTTTTTGAGCCGATAAAATATCATCAATTAGCTCTTTACACTCATCTTCTTCTATATCACCACTTTGAATATCTTCTAAAACATCTTGTAAGTCTGATTTAAATTCGCGTAACTCTTCTATCTCTTCTTTTGCATCTTCTGATGCTTCTTTATTATCAGCAATCTCTTCAAATATTTCATCCAATCTTTCATCAAGATCAGGAATGACACTTTTAGTCAGTAACTCTTCTAATTTTTCTGCATGTGACATCTATATACCTTTTTATTTAATGATGTAATTATACTATAAATGTAAAAAAGTTACATCAAAAATATACTTAAATAAGTAAAAGAAATATTACTAACTAACATAAATTAGATATGTGTCGATATATTACATAGAATCAGAATATAATAAACCAAGGATTTTTATCATGTTAGTTTGGTTATTGGTACTTTTATTGCTTATTAGTGTTATATATGTTGTTTATAGATTTTATATATCTAGTAAGCAGATAAAGATAGAAAAAAATATCGAACAGCACTATACATTTAAAATATGAGAGAGAAATGATGGCAAGCAGTATGAATAATCATGTTTTTAAAGGGCATAAGGCACTTCTTGGTAGTAAGTTTGTAACATATGGTGAGCTAGAATTACCAACAAGATTTGAGATGTATCAAAAATCAAATAGTGGGTTTGACTGGGGAACAGGTGGTAGTGCTTCGATGCAACTTAGTTTCGCTATGCTTTATCAAGTTAGTCACAATAAAGAGTTAGCCCAAGAAAATGCAGTTAAATTTACAAGTGATATTGTTAGTAAATTAAATGCAAGAGACTGGATTGTAAGTGCTAACGAAGTTTCAAAATGGATAGATGACAACTGTGAGACAATCTTAGAACCAGAACAAGCAACAGTTGTTATGAAAAGACTGCAACCTATAAAAAGTGCTAAAAAGAGTAAGAAACCAAAGACAAATGTAGTCAAAGAAGTTTGCAAAGAGCTAAATATCACACAAAAATATCTTGCAAAAATTTTAGAGATTCCAGAGGGAACAGTTAGTAGTTGGGCTGTAAAAAATGATATCCCAAGACTTGGTAAAAAAGCCATCGAATTTTATATTTTAAATGTAAGAAATCAAAAAATTGTTGATAGTTATAGAAGTTTTAAACAACTTCTTGAAGCTTCATAAAAAAAGGTACAATTTAAAACCAAAAGATGAAGTCACAAGAAGTTTACTTGTAGATAGAAATACTTGGGATAATTCTAATCAAGGTAAATTTTTCGAGTAACATTTACCTTGCGTAACCTCTATTGGCAGCTTCATTTTCATCGACTTCCAAGAGAGCTAAAATACTTTTCTTATTCATTTTTCTAGCAAAATCTACAGCTGCAAATCCTTTAGTGTCTTGTGTTTTTTGATTTACGCCTCGGGTGATAAGAATTTTAACTATTTCAACTCTTCCATAACACACAGCAGCCATCAAAGGTGTAAAACCACTTCGTCTTGTTGTTGCATTTATATCAATTCCATTCTCTAAAAGATAGTTTAGCATCCCAATATTTCCATATGTAATAGCCATATCAAATATACTTACTCCCTCGTCATCAAAATTAAAAATATCTGCTCCACTCTCTACAAGTAACATTATAGTTTCCATCTCACAATGAGTTCTAAGGGAACATGCAAGCACTGATTCACCAGATTCATTTGCGTCTTCTAAATTCGCACCATTTTTAATATACTTTTTGATACCAATATAATCATCATTTTTCAGAAGTTCAAGCCATGTATTCACTATTATCATCTCTCTTAAGTTATAAATTGATTTACTTATTAAAATTTCGATTAAGTAGTATATATAAATTAATATTAGCATTATAAGTGTATAATTTCGCCAATAAATTAATTAAGCGAGAATTCAATGGACATTATTCAAACAACGGATGCTTTTAAAGCACTCATCCAAACTGTTAAATCTTCAACTGAGGGTTATAAAGACCCTTTAGCCTTTGGTATTACAAGGGTAGACTTAGGTCAACTTACTGTAGATAAATCACTTCAAGCAACTTACCCACTTATCAACTGGGATGAAAACTTTGGAAGTGCAGCTATCTTTATCAAAGCTTTGCAAGAACAAGGAGTTAATATAGACTTTACTCAAGATGAAGTTGTATGCAATATCAATCTTGAGTTCTTAAGAAGCTGTTTGAATGCGTTTACTCCTTATTCTGATGAAGCTCATGGGGATGCACACAAAAATATTCAAGTTATTTCAGCTTTATACTCTCAAATCATTAATAATGGTTCACTTGAGGGTGAATTCAAAGTATGTTTTCTTTTTGAAGATGGAGCATGTCAAAGTGTTGAGGCAACTTATCTAAAGCTTTATGCTCTTTCAGAGGCAAAAGTAGGACTTCGTGAGCTAAACCTTAATGGTGCGTTTGGTGCATTACCAAATGTTGCATGGTCAAATGGTCAGCCTATTGAGTTAGATTATTTAAGAGAGTTTGAGATTGAACTTAAACTTGCAAATGAATATCCCCATATTGATTTTGTTGATAAATTTCCAAGATTTTTACAACACATCATTCCAGCTGACAATACTCGTATCTTAGATACAAGTAAGGTTCGTTTTGGTGCACAACTAGCAAGCGGTACCACAGTAATGCCAGGTGCTTCATACATTAACTTTAATGCTGGGACTACTGGTTCAGTGATGGTTGAAGGTCGTATTAGTTCTTCTGCTATTGTTGGTGATGGTAGTGATGTTGGTGGTGGTGCTTCTATCTTAGGAGTACTTAGTGGAACAGATGGTAACCCTATAAGCATAGGTAAAAACTCTCTTTTAGGTGCTAACTCTGTTTGTGGAATTCCTTTGGGAGATGCTTGTATTATTGATGCTGGTGTTGCTATCTTAGAAGGCACAAAAGTTGGTATCTATCCAGCAGAACTTAAAAAAATCATGGATGTAAATACAAATGCAAATATGCAAGGTGAAGTATTTAAAGCAAAACAATTATCATTCTTTAGTGGACTTCACTTTAGACAAAACTCTTTAACAGGTGAGATTACTGCTTCTCGTTCAACAAGAGAAATCAAACTAAACGCAGACCTTCATTAAGCTCTAATTTAAAATTGTCAACTTGCTTTTATTTATCTATTGGTATAATAACCAATAGATAAGGGGCAAGTTATGAATATTTCAAACAATGTATCGTCCATACAGGCTCATCAAACCTTTCTAAATACTAATGCTAATAATATCGCAAATGTAAATAATGATGGTTTTATTCCTAGTGATACAGTACTCAAAGACAATGGTAATTCGGTAACAGCCAATGTTAGACAATCAGATGATACTGGTTCTGCTAAAAGTCAAACTGATTTAGCTAAAGAAATTCCAGATCAAATTATTGCACAAGCTGGAACAGCTGTTAATGTTGAAGCGATAAAAGCACAAGATGACATATTGGGTTCTCTTTTGGATATTAAAGCTTAATCAAAACTATTTATACTTTTTAAGTTTTTTAAAAGAGACGCATTATCATCAAATGTACTCAAATTATCTCCGAGATTAAGCGTACTAAAGATGGTCTTTCCAACGATAAACCTACCCTCTTTACCCTCTTTTTTAGTTTTAATACCCCACATATTTTGAAAGATTGTAATCTTGTTATTTACAATACCTGTGTATAAAACTATATGACCCTTTTTATACAGAAGTGTTTTAAATGGTATCGCTTTTTCTTTGATAAGTTTTATTTTTTCATCACCACTCAGTCCATTAAGCGATATCTTACTCCCTATTTTACTTTGTTGATAAGAGTTTCTTGGAAGCCACAAGCCAAAAGGTGTAAACATATCTTTGAGTGTTGAAGAGCAGTCTCTTTGTCCATAAACTCCGCCCCATCCATAGTTAGAGTTTTGTAATTCACTGATGAGCTTATCTAAGTTCTTTGCATTAAAATCGATAAACCCTTTATTTGCTATATTCTTAGAAAGTTTTGCTTTTATAAATAAAGGTTGCGATTGTTTATATCTTGAAACAGCCAAAACTGTAAAACTATTTTCATCTTCATCGACAAGTGCCAACATCATACCAATTCTTGATTTAAATAAAAAATCACCAGCAGAAGAATAAATAGGAATATCATCTTTTAAGATAAAAACTTGTTTTGCTTTTTGCCATAAATCTGTTTGATACTTTTGCAAAAAAGCGAACTTATTTACTTTAATCCACCCATAAGCAAAACTGCTTATAACATGAACCCACTCTTTGTCTTTAGAGTAATGCGTTACAAAGATTGGTTTATTGGCTGCAATAGTTGTGTTTTGAAGATAGTCAAAGGGGAAACCTTCTCCTGCTTTGTTTGGGTCAAGTAAAAGTGGTTTATCTGTTGGCAAAGCTCTTATATTTACTTGCCCAAGAGTTATAGCCTGTTTATTTACACTAGAATAGTTTTCAAAATTTGAATTTGATTTCATATTATCAAAAAAAGATTGTGAAAGAAGTTGAAGATTTTCTCCATAACTATAACCTACTTTGTAAGTCTTAAGAGCCCAATCTACATTACCTTTGAGTTCACTACCATCAAAAATATTCCAAGGTTTAAAATAAGACAACTCAAACTTCTTTTGAGATACATTTAAATCTTCATACATCATATTACTTGTATAATCATGTGAATTTTGTGAGATATGTACGAGAGTTTGGATCTCTACTTCTTTTTTTTCTATCATCACTTTAGCAGGCTTACTAATAACTTTTTTTGTAATGATTTTAGCTTGCACTAGAGGTGCTTGCTCTTTATGCGTAGAACAAGCTGTTGTAAAAAGTGCCAAACAAACAAGAGTAACTCTTTTCAAATAATTTCCTTAGTCAACATCACCAAATCTACTAACTACTCTTCCTATAACATCAACTTCATGAGGATCTAACGTCTGTGTTAAGTAAACTTGATTATCAGATATAATATCTATACGACCATCAAGACGTTGCTGCACGCGTTTTATAAAAAGACCAGCTTCTGTTCTAATAGTAAAAACACCACCACGAGCCAAATCTTTTTTCTCTCTGTTTATAAATACAATATCATTATAACTAAAAGTTGGTTCCATTGAGTCACCTGATACATTGATTGCTTCTATATTTTTAAGTTCTCTTTCTCCACCGAGCATAAATACAAATTGTTCAGGAATTTCAAGTTCTTGTATCTCTTCACACTGTTCATCTGTTCCACCGCCAGCACTTGCGTTTACATCGTTAAAATATTTAACCATATAGAATTTGTTTGTAGCCTCTAGCAAACTCTCAGGTGATTGTCCGTAAAGCATCCAGTTAATAGAGATAGATTTACTTGCACAAAAGTCCATCAATTCTGCAAATGGAAGTTTATTGCGTTTTTTCATTGTCGCAAAATTCATTTGTGAGATATTAAGTATTTCTGCTACATCTTTATCAAAAACTTTTTTTGGACTAAACTCAGAAGATACAATACTTTTAATTTCTTCTACTATTTCAACAAAACTATTCATGACATTTTCCTTATGTTTTTTTCTTATTAATAGTATTGTAATCAAATTTTGTAAGAAAGTCAAAGTTTTAATGACAATTTGTCATATTATTAATAAATATTATACTTTTAGTGTAGTATTTATTAAATTAAAATAGAAAAAGGGTTCAAAATGTCAATTTTAATAAAAAATGCTGAAAGTCTGTTTGAGAAGTTTGAAAAGAGTTGCGAAATCTGGGCAGAGAAATTATTTTAAATTTTGTTCCTCTTCTCGTTTTTTTTGTTTTTCTCTTTGTCCTGCTTTATTTTTATGGTAACCACCAAAAATAAATACCATAAATAGTATAAACAAGATAGACATTATAATATCAAGCATATTTTACCTTTGAAATGATGAGTAAGTTTGTCTAATAGCATCATAAAGAACGATACCTGTACTTATTGCAAGATTTAGACTTCTACCATCTTTTGTCATGGGAATAGTTATAGTTTGACTTTTATATTTATTTAATATATCTTCAGGTATTCCTGCTGTTTCACTACCAAAAAAGATATAATCACCATCTTTAAAGACAGCTTCAAAGTAAGGTCTATCTGTTTTTGTAGTTGCAAAGTGAGCATTACTTTCTATATCATTATTTTGAAAAAAATCATCTATATTTTCCCATACATGTAAATCAAGCTTATCCCAATAATCAAGCCCAGCACGCTTCACAGCCTTATCATCTATATCAAAACCAATTGGCTTAATAAGATGTAAAGAAGCTCCAGCATTTACACAAAGTCGTCCTATTGCACCAGTATTATTAGGAATTTGTGGATTTACTAAAACAAGATTAAATGCCATTTTAAAAAATTACCGTTTTGTTAGCATGGACAAAAATCTTATCTTCTAGTGCAAGTTTAAGAGCACGAGAAAGTACTATTTTTTCTACATCACGACCTGAGCGTTGCATATCTCTCCAACCATAATCATGATTAACATGTTTTACTTCTTGAGCAATAATTGGACCTTCATCAAGATTGTTGTTTACAAAGTGTGCTGTTGCACCAATAATCTTTACTCCTCTATCATAAGCTTGCTTATAAGGATTTGCTCCAATAAACGCAGGTAAGAAAGAGTGGTGAATATTAATTATCTTATCTTCAAATGCTTCTATAAAAGCAGGGTTTAATATACGCATATATTTAGCAAGAACTATATAATCAACATCTCCAAAACTATTGATAGATTCAATAATCTTTGCTTCATGCTCTGGACGCTCTAAACCTTCATGAGAAATTGTTACATATGGAATGTTAAATTTACTCACAACAGACTCAAGACTATCGTAGTTTGAGATAACAGCCAGAATATTTGCTTCAAGTTCACCTGATTCATGACGGATAAGGATATCCCCTAAAGCGTGAAGCTCTTTGGTAGCCATGATGATAATATTTTTCTTTTTTGGTTCTATTACTTTTACACTTGCACTCTTTGGAAGTACTGCGTTTAGCATCTCTATAAGTTTCTCTTTATCAATATCTCCATCAACAACACTACGCATAAAAAATTTGTTATTTTCTTTATCAACAAACTCACTATTAGAAAGAATATTTAACTGCATATCAAAAAAGATAGTTGAGACCTTATACACTAGACCTTTTTCATCATTAGCATCAATTAAAACACGATATTGACTCATTACTTGTTTTCCTTTTCTAAGTTCTGTACTCTTGTGTCGATGGTAGCTAAAACATACTCTAAAAAGTTAAGTGTCATATCCACTTTTGCTTCTATATTTATATTGTTTGGTGCTTGAAAGCCTTCAAAGAGTACTAAAAGTCTCTCTCTTATAGACGATAGATACATGAGTTCAGTTTCAACATTACTACTAGTAGAAACTACTTCAACACTCTGAGTTGCTTCTTGCATCTCTTCTTCTTTAAGTTTTTTTGTCTCTTTTACTTCAAAATCATTTGAGATATTACTTAATACTTGCTCAGGTATCTCTTCTTCCATCTCTGCTAATGTTGAGAGTATTACATCTTTTAGTTCCATGCTTTTAACAACCACCTTTCAAATTCATTAAATTCTACTTCTGTATCCATTTTTAAAAAAAACTCTTTCATCTGTTGATTTACATTTAAAAACTTCTTTCTCATTCCAGAGAGTCTTCGTATGGCAATCTTTGCATCACTATTGTTAGGATTTTTTTTTAAAACCTCTTTATAAATATCTAGTGCTTCCTCTTTTAAACCTTGAAGTTCGTAGATATTTGCTAAAGTTAATGTCTGCATAGTATTGGATTTATCTCTCTATATAGTTAGCGATAATAGAACCCATTTCGCTTGTTGAGCAGATTTCTTTAGCATCAAATTGTGCTAAGTCACCAGTCCTATAACCTTCACTCAATGCTTTTTTGATGGCATTGTCTATCTTATCAGCTGCTTTTTCTTCACCTAGAGCATAACGAAGCATCATTGAAGCCGATGCAATGGTTGCTATCGGGTTTGCAATTCCTTGCCCTGCAATATCTGGTGCACTTCCATGAATAGGCTCATAAACACCTATCTTTTCACCAACACTTGCCGATGGTAAAAGACCAATAGAACCACATAACATTGAAGCTTCATCACTTAAGATGTCTCCAAAGATATTGCCTGTAAGCATAACATCAAACTGTTTTGGATTTAAAACAAGTTGCATTGCAGCATTATCAACATACATATGTGTTAGTTCTACATCTGGATACTGCTCAGATATCTCTGTAACAACATCACGCCAAAGTTGTGATACATCTAGAACATTTGCTTTATCAATAGAACAAACTTTTTTGCTTCTCGTTTGAGCAATTTTAAAAGCATGATGCGCTATACGGATAATTTCATCACGCGTATAAACCATAGTATTCCAGCCCTTGTCTTCTGTTCTACCTTTTGGCTCACCAAAATAGATACCACCGATAAGCTCACGAACAACCATAATATCAACACCCTTGATAATTTCTGGTTTGAGTGATGAAGCATTAATGAGTTCATCATAAACTATAGCAGGACGAAGATTTGCATAAACACCAAGCTCTTTTCTAAAACGCAACAAACCACTTTCAGGTCGTTTTTCACGAGGAAGAGCATCCCATTTGTAACCACCTATTGCACCAAAAAGGACAGCATCAGAATTGAGTGATTTTGTGATAGTTTCTTGAGGGAGAGGGTCTCCTGTAACATCATAGGCAATTCCGCCCATCAATGCTTCATCATAATTAAAGTGAAAATCACAACAAGAAGCTACTGCATCTAAAACTTTTACAGCTTCATCTATAATTTCTGGACCAATTCCATCACCTTTGATTAGTGTTATTTTGTAGTTCTTCATTATTTTCCTTCTATTTCATTTTTTGCAAAGTTCATCAAACCACCTGCATCAATGAGTTCTTGCATAAACGCAGGAATAGGAACAAAATTATATGATTTACTTGTGCTTTTGTTCGTAATCGTACCCTTGTTCATATCTACACTAATTTCATCGCCTTCTTTTATCTCTGCACTCTCTTCTAGTTCAAAAATTGGTAAGCCCATATTAAATGCATTACGATAAAAAATTCTTGCAAAAGTTGGAGCGATAATGGCAGCAACACCAGCAGCCTTAAGTGCTATGGGTGCATGTTCACGAGAACTTCCACAACCAAAATTTTCACCAGCTACAATAACATCACCTACACTCATCTTACTTACAAATTCTGGGTCAGCATCTTCCATAACATGTTTTGCTAATTCCTCAGGAACTGAAGTATTTAAGTATCGTGCTGCGATTATTAAGTCTGTATCAATATCTTTACCGAATGTCCAAACTTTTCCATCAATATTTGCTTTTTGCATATAAAAATCCTAAATATATTTTTAATTAATTTTGCGATTATATCTAAAAAGTATTTGTAGTTTGATAAAAAAGAATTTAAAAAATGTTGTTTGGGTTTCTTAAGACTTATACAGTCCCTTATCCTCGGCATTTAAATTTGTTTCAGATAGAACAATATCTTTTGTCTGTCTTTTACAATCTTCATATGCTACATCAAAAACATCGTTCATATGTCTGCCTTTTTCAATTTTTATTGTTTGCCTTAAAGTATATTTGTTGTACTTTTTAGTCTAGTAAGTCCATACTGTTTTGAATGCTCTCATCTATGAACTTAAAAAGATCATTCTTATCATTAATGGCTTTTAAATATTCACTTCTATGCTCATTTTCAATAAGGGGTGGAACGATATTGTTTTGTATAGCCTGAAAAGCCATTATCAATCTTCCAACTCTTCCGTTGCCATCGGTAAATGGATGTACTCTTTCAAATAAAATATGAAACTCTGCAATATCTTCTAAACTCATATTGTTACTATCAAATCTGTAAAGTAAGTTTTCAATATCATTTGAAATTTTGTTAGGTGCTGATAGTTTTATATCTACACCTTTTATATATCTTTCATCTAGTCTGTATGCTCCGATAGGTTTAGAAATAAAATTAGGTGCAACCTTTAGAGCATCTTCAAACATAATTGCATGAATATCTTTTATAAAGCTACTATCTATAATATTTTCTTTATTTGTAGCTTCACGAACGATTACATCATAAGCTTTTGCAAAGCCTAATATAACAAGTTGTTCATGTAATGGTTTATCTCCAGCAGTATTTCCATGTTCAAGTAACTCTTTTGTTTCACCAAAAGAGAGAGTTGTTCCTTCCATCGCATTTGAGTGATGAGTGATAGAAATACGAAGTTGCCTAAAAAGTTCTTCTCTTTGTTTTAGTGTTAGTTCATTTAATTTTTTCATTATTACAACCCTTTTTTTAAAAATCCCATAAAGTAGATTTTTCGTATATTATTTTAATAAAATCTTTTTGTGATAACATGGCTTTATCTAGTAAATCTAATTCAATTAGTGAAACAATAATAGCACAAGTTCTTGCTTGACAACTAAAAGATTTTTTAGGATTAAACTCAATATCCGTAAAACCTTTATATTTACATAAGTTATCTTTTAAATACTCTTTATGTGGATATAAAGCAGATATATATAGCCAATCATAAAAAGCACTTTTTGGTTCAAGTTCCCATTCTCTGCCAAAATAATTAAAATTTGATAAATCACCAGATTCTCTCAATCTTTTGTCTTTTTTTGCTTCAAGACTTTCTTTCTGATATATATCAGTATATTGAATATTATTTTTAAAAACCTTACTTCCTTGAAATGCAGATTCAATACTAATATTTCCAAAACCTTCAGTTTCAATCTTTAAATTAAATGCACTTAACCTTTGTCCTAACAATTCACTAGATTTTGTTGATACTTCTAATAATGGAAATATATTCTCATTTTTTGCATTTTCGTGCAAAGCTTTAATATTTTTTTGTTTTTGTACAACTGCAAATCCAGGACTCCATTTAAATTCAATATCAATTTCTTTAAATAATTGTTCTTTATCAAATATGGGTATAAAAACTGGTCTACTTGCCATTTCATTTTTCTCTTATAGGCTTAAAAATTTTATTATCTACGATAAAATTATTAGTATTGAATTCATTCATTGCTGCTTTTGCTTGGGCTAAATCTTCTTCATTTTTAAAACAAACCTCAATAATATCATCACTATGTATTATATCTTTTACTAAGACTTCTGCTTGAATATCTGTGGGATACTTATCTTTTAAATTGTATTTAACTCTATTGAAACATCTGTTATTATATGTAACTTCTTTCATAAACATATTTTTAAAGGCATTAAAATCTTTAGATATTCCAAATTGATTTTTTGCACTATAAGAAGCAGCATTAACGACTGAAAATAATGTACTATTTTCATAAATATATTTATTATTAATTTTTAAAACACACCAATTAATTTCAGGATTATCTTTTGAATTACTTTGAAATTTTGAAAATAAAAAAGTATTTGGCGATGATATTGATAAGTTTATATAATTTTTATCATCATATCTTATATTGTCAGAAAATTTAATATAGTCTAAAATATCAAATTGCTCTATGTCTAAGTTTTCTAGTTTAGCTCTACTCATTATTTTTTTATTTTCTAGTATACTATAGAGATTAATAGTAGGTGTGAAATGAATTAAATATTTAATTTTTCTTTTGGCTATTTCTTCTTCAAATAATAAGTAATCTTCTTTAAAGTTCATAAGAATTAATTTAAACCTCTTTTATATATTTTTTATCAATTTCAGATAAATATCTTGTTGCTTTATCATTTGAAAGTAAAAATAAATTGTGTTTGGCTCGTGTCATACATGTATATAATAATCTTCTTTCTGTTGATATGTGATACTCATCTTCTTCATCAATAAATCCAGATGGTAACGGTATTATGTCATCATTTAAATCAATAATAAATACATTATTAAATTCTAGTCCTTTAATTGAGGACATTGTACAAAGTTTAATGCTATCACTATTATAACTTACAGATTTATTTGATTTAATTTCTTCAATTTCAAAACTATTTTTTATTAAATAATTTTTAATATGAGCAACACCATTATGTGTTCTACTTAAAATTACGGTACTACTAAGATTATGATTATTCTTCAATGTGTCTAATTGGTTAATAATATATTTAAACTTGGTATCTTTATCATTAAAATATCCAATTATAGGTTTATTCCCATCCTTTGAGGATGTTTCAATTTCTGTAAATTCACTTTTATCTTTTTCATGCTCCAATAATGAAGCACTTGCTTTTGCAATATAAAATGAATTCCTATAATTTTTTTTGAATTCTATTGTCCTTCCTCCTCTTACGTTTAGACCTATTTCACTCCAAGTAAAACCACTTTTAAATATTTTTTGGGCAGCATCTGCAATTATTGAGATACTATTTGTATCAGTTGAAACTAGTTTTGAAATTGTTAGCATTTGAGCTTTATTTAAATCTTGTGCTTCATCAATAATTATATGAGTATAAGGTTGTATAAAATTTAAATCATTATTGATTTTATTTAATGATAAAATTGCATAATCATCAAAATCAACTTTATTTAGTTTATTTAATTGCTTATTATATTTTTTATAAACTTTCCATATTGTTATTTTATCTTTTTTCGTAACTCTATCTGTATTACCTCTACCACTTCTTTTTGCATCAATATACTCTTGTTCATCTGTAAATATTTTACCTTTTATCCAAGATATTTCTTCTATAAAAAAATCAGGACTTTTCTTAATAATTTTAGTTATTCCTTCATCTTTTAAATCTATTTTAATTTGATTAATAACTTTAACTTTATCCCTATCCATAATAGTTGAATTGTATTCAATACCTGCAAAACGATATGCCCAACTATGGAAATTTACTATATCAACATTTAAGCCTTTTTTTGAAAATGGTTCAACTGTATCAATATCTTTTTTATATCCACCACTAATAAATGGGCTTACCGCTTTTATGTAAGCTGCTAATGTTTTATTAAATGTAAATATTACAATTTTTGCTTCTTGAAATAAATTAGATTGTGTTTCGAGTAAATGCTTCGCTCTATAGAGTGCTACTGTAGTTTTTCCACTTCCAGCAACACCTTTAATCTGTATTGGATTTTGAGGTGGTAAAAATAATACTTTCTTTTGTTCACCAATTAATTTTATTTCTTTTAGCATCTTTATCCTTCTGAGTACAACGGCGAAGCTGAGCTCCATTAATGTATATTTCGGAAAATTCGCTTGCGATTTTCTGGAAGATACTTTGATGTGGGACTCCTGCCTTTTGTTGTATGTAGCGGAATACGACAAAAGGTTGGTGACCCGTTTAGGGCTCAGCTTCGCCGTTGCAAGTTTCCGCTCCGCGGGAACTTGCAACTAATTATTCAAGGAATACTTTATCACAATATTACTTTAATTCAGTATTATAAGAACATCCAAAATGTCTTATTTATTTTTAAAAAAAGTTAAATAGAGTATAAAATATGACAGAATACAATGGAATTTAGTTTATTATGATTTTTGTACTATTATCTTTAAATAAAGGATGTCCTTTTAATGAGAAATAGCATCTTATTTGGACAAAGTGTCTGTTAATTGGTGGTTTTATAGTTAAAAGGACATTTTGTCCCTTAAAGGAAGATTTTATTATGAAAATAAAAAAGAAATTATTGGATATCATTCGTGATAAAAGACAGTTTAAGCGTTGTATTTTTCCCATCAGAAGAATTATCCTATTGAGATGGGAAAAAGGAGGGCTTGATATGATATAGTATCAAGCCTTATTTAAGGAAATATTATCTCTTTAGATTATTGGTTGTTTGAAGCATTTCATCACTTGTTGTGATGACTTTTGAGTTTGAATCATAGGCTCTTTGACCTGTAATAAGGTCTGTTAGTTCAACAACAAGCTCAACATTACTAAGTTCTACAAAACCTTGTCGTAAAATACCTAAGCCATTTAAACCAGGAGTTCCTTCAACTGGTTGTCCTGAACTATCTGTTTCTACATACAAATTATCCCCTAAAGAGTGAAGACCAGCTGGATTAATAAAGTTAGTTGTATTTATCTGCCCTATTTGTGTTGCTTGCGTTTGACCAGCTTGAACAACAGTCACAATTCCATCACTACCAATACTGATATTTGTCGCATCTTCTGGAATAACTACTTGGGGGATAAGAGTATAACCATCACTGTTTACCATCGTACCAGTATCATCTATCTTAAAAGCACCATTTCTTGAGTAAACTTCTGTTCCATCTGGAAGTTCCATCTTAAAAAAACCTTGACCGGTAATAGCCATATCAAGCTGATTGTCAGTCTGCTTTAAAGAACCTTCAGAAAAGATTTTATTTATAGCTGTAGGACGAACACCAAGACCAACTTCTATACCTGTAGGACTCTTTGTTGTATCGCTTGTTGAAGTACCAGCATACTCCATAACATGGTACATCAAGTCAGCAAACTCAGCACGACTTTTTTTAAACCCTATTGTATTCACATTGGCAATATTATTGGCTGTTGTGTCGATCTGTGTCTGCATACTCAACATTCCTGTTGAAGCAGTATATAGTGATTGCATCATTTTCTATTCTCCTATTGTTCTAAGCTTTTTTCGCAAGTTTTTCAATTGCATCTCTGTTCATATCATCCATCTGTGCACTCATGGCTTTTTGATACATTCCAACAAGACGATTTGTTTCTATCAACTGTGTCATCATCTTCACTGCGTTTACATTACTCTTTTCTATAAAACCTTGAGAAACAGCTCCACTATCTTCTAAGCTAGTTAGGTTTTTTATATCTTCTAGCTTGTAGAGGTTATCACCCTCTTTTTTTAACAAGTTAATGTTATCAGGTTGTGCAATAAAAAATTTAGCACCACCAATAAACTGTGAAGTATTTGGTATATTTGTTGATATTTGACCGTTTTTATCTACACTTATGATGCTATCGTCTGCAGTTACCGAGATACCACCATTTGAAATATTTCCAAAATAATCATTTGGAAGAACTTCGTAACCCTGTTTTGTTACTAACTTTCCTTCATCATTTTTACTAAAAGAACCATCACGAGTGAGTCTCACCCCATCTGGTGTTTTAACAGCGAAGAAAAGTCCTTCACGAGAAAGTGCAAAGTCTAATGTATTTGAAGTTTTTTGAAGCGTTCCAACAGACTGGTCAGTAAAAGAATCCACGATTTGAGGAACTCTTGTCAGTGTTCTATTTAAAAATTGAGCACCCTCTTTTGTATTATTATCAAGAGAAAGCTCGTCTCTTTTTTCTTTATATATTCGCATAAAATCGCCAACCACCAAGTTGTCTTCTTTAAAGCCTGCTGTATTAACATTTGCTAAATTATTTGCAATAGTATCAAGACGATTAAACTGAGTAACCATACCTGCTGCTGAACTATAATAGCCTGTTTGCATCAAATTTCCTTAATTAATTTAAAAAAATATAGCAAAGAGCGTTCCAACTCATTTTTTTATCTTTTTTTAGTAAATTTAAGGGTTTTTTAAAAATATTTCAGTATAATCCACCTTTATTTAACTTTAACTCATGGAGCATACTCCGATATGACAGCAAAAGAACTCAACAAGGCAATAGACTCCTTTTTTAGTGAAAACAAATCAAAAAATTGTTTGACTTATGAATCACTAATAGATCTTTTTGAAAAACAACCAACCACAGCACAATCAAAAAATATTTTTAAACTTTCGACCAAACATAAGCGCTGTCTATACACCTCTTCTGAGCATGCAAAGCGCATGAATGATAAAGAAGCAGAAGCTAGACGAAATGCTCAAAGAAAGATGCTTGAGAACAATGAAACAGACAAATTTGACATACTCAAAGAGCATGAACTTCTTGAGTGGTCTCGTTCTGACTCTCCTGTTCGTATGTACTTGCGTGAAATGGGACAGATTCCTCTTTTAACAAAAGAAGAAGAGATAGAGATATCTAAAAAGATAGAGGGTGGAGAAAGTATCATTATTGATGCTATCTGTTCAGTTCCTTATCTTATTGAGTTTATTTTAGACTATAAAGAACCTCTTATCAATCGCGAGCGTCGAGTTAAAGAACTTTTTAAAAGTTTTGAAGATGAGAAAGAAGCTTCAGATGATAACAACTCAAATGATGAAACTTCATCTACTGAATCAGTAGTTGAAAAAACACTAACTGCAAAAGATAAAACTAGAGTTGAAAAAGTTTCTACAAGCTTTAAAGCTTTAGAAAAAGCAAAAAAAGAGTGGATAAAACTAGCGGACAAAGTTCCTGAGAATTTAAATAGCGAGCCTACAGAAGCAATTATTCAATATTATCTTGGTGTAACATTTAAAAAAGCTGTCCTAAAAGCAAAGCTTTTAGATCTTGGTCCAACTTCAAAACTCATCAATGAACTTGTAAAAGCGATGGAAACTGCACTTAAAAGTGATGAAGGTTATGATAAAGAGCTTAAGCGTTTAGAGTATAAACTTCCACTTTTTAACGCAACACTTAAAGCTAATCACAAAATCTTAGTTGATAGAATCCAAGAGCTAAACAAAGAAGATATCGCAGGTATGGTACCAGAAGCAACAATGGTTTCTACATATATGGAAATAAAAAAACTTGTTCAAACTAAAGAAGCAAGTAAAAATAGTTTTGATATGGAACCTGAAAAACTTGCTGATATTTTAGAGCAAATCAAACGTGGTAAAAACATCTCTGAAATTTCAAAAACAAAGATGGCAAAATCAAACCTTAGACTTGTGGTCTCTATCGCGAAACGCTACACAAACCGTGGACTTCCTTTCCTTGACCTAATTCAAGAAGGTAACATTGGTCTTATGAAAGCAGTTGATAAATTTGAATACAAAAAAGGATATAAGTTCTCAACTTATGCAACATGGTGGATTCGTCAAGCGATTTCTCGTGCGATTGCTGATCAAGCAAGAACTATTCGTATTCCTATCCATATGATTGAAACTATTAACCGTATCAATAAAATCATGCGTAAACACCTCCAAGAAAATGGAAAAGAGCCAGATGTTGATACAATCGCAGAAGAAGTTGGTCTTTCAATAGAAAAAGTGAAAAATGTAATCAAAATCACTAAAGAACCAATCTCTCTTGAAGCACCTATAGGTAGTGAGGATGATGGTCGTTTTGGTGACTTTATCGAAGATAAATCATCTCTTTCTCCATCTGATGCAATACTCAAAGATGACTTAAGAGTGCAAATTGAACAAGTTCTCGAACAACTCAATGAAAGAGAAAAAGCAGTTATTAAATTGCGTTTTGGAATCATGGATGATGAGAGCGATAGAACCCTTGAAGAGATTGGAAAAGAACTCAGTGTCACTCGTGAGCGTGTTCGTCAAATCGAATCAAGTGCTATCAAAAAGCTTAAACACCCTAAAGTAGGTCGTAGGCTTAAAAACTATATAGAAGAGTAAAAAGAGTTTAGATGACTTTTGAGCAACAGTGGACAGAGTATGATTACAACCCTTTTATCTTATTTAACAATAAGGGTAAAGTTGTATCACTTAACTCTGAAGCTCAATTTCTTTTAGGCGCTACTACTCCAAAAGAAATCTTTGAGCTTGCCCAAGCTTATGCAAATGTTACTTTTGGCTTCAAAACAACATTTTTAGATTTGGAATTTGGTCGTTATAAAATCTTTGGATTAACTGTCGGTTATGAAAATGAAGAACATATCGGAATAAAATTCTATCAATCTCCATCATTTAAACTCAAAAAACCAAAACCAGATGGTGAGCTAACCAATATCTTTAGTATCGTAGATTTATGTATATCTACAAATTCAATGTCTTCAGATATACAATACACAAAACTCTATGACCCTACAATTCCAGAAATAATCATTAATACAAACAAGCTCATAAAAATTCTCAACAAAATGTATGCCTGCGTTCAAGAAAATGAAAAAATCAGTACGGAAATATTTTATAGAGTTGGAGAACATGTAAAGTTTGAAGAAAAAAAATACAGTATTTTTTCCATTGCAATAAACGCAAAAAATATCGATAAAGCAAAAAGTAATGAGCTTAAACTTCTCGCAGAATCAAGTAACTTCTACATAGATATAAAAAAGGTCTTAACACTTAATATACCTATGATTACAGCTTAATTTAACGGTTTACTAAACTTTTTGCACCTAAAGAAGCAATAACAATACCTACTAAAAGTGCTGGAAGATAGTAGCTTAGATGGAGTAGATTATTATTTTGGAGTGCGATAAAACCTAAAATCAAAAAAGCATAAGGAACTAGTCTAAACGCAGACATACTTCCTCTTGCTCCATATTTCATATTTTTAACACTCAATATTTTTACTTTTGTTTTTTCTTCTTTAACTATCTGTTTTAAATCAAGTTCTTCTGCTGGTGCATCGTTAATAGGTTCATTATCAAAAAGTTCATGAGGATCTTCTATATTATCCAATAAATCTCGTTCATCCTTGTAAGCACCAGAAGATACTTGCGTTTTAATCATTTTATTGTAAGAATAAGAAGAACCTAAGATAATAAACAGAGAGCTAAGATAGCCTATTTGAATATTCATAAACAGTTCAAAAGAGTAGATATTTGTAACGAGTATTAAGACCTCAGAAGCAAGAATCAGATTAATAGTTTTTTTCACCATAATCCTCATCGTCTTCATCATCTTGAAGTTGTTTTTTTATTGCATACCTTGGTTCTTTTGCTAACTCTTCGTATGCTTTATATTGTTTCAAGTATGCTTTATAGACATTTAGGATGGCAGCTGCAATCCCGATGGCAACACCTACCCAAAATAGCCAGCCGATATCTGTTAAACGACGAAGTAACCAACCGATACCAACGCCCATCAAAACTGCTACAACCATAGAAAGACCAAGAGAAAGACTATCTGCTGCTTGTATAATAGGCTGTATACGAGGTTTACGCTCTTCTTGTTTGGGACTGTTGTTAGGCACTTTTTATCGCTTTAAATACACGAGAGGCTGCGTTTATAGTCTCTTCTATCATCTCATCTGTAATCGCTGTTGAGATAAATCCTGTTTCATAAAGTGAACAAGCAAAGTAAAATCCCTCTTCTAACATTCCTGAATGAAACTTTGCAAATAACTCTGCATCAGTTGCAGTTGCATCATCAAAGTTCTTAACAGGATGTTCATTAAAGAAAAAACCAAACATACTTCCTCTCACATCTGTTTGCATTGTTATGCCCTGCTCTTTTGCGGCCTCTTTCATGCCATCAACAAGTCTTTGTCCTCTTGTCTGTAAAACAGCCATTACTCTTGCATTTTTCTTTAGTTTTGTAAGTGCTGCTAAACCTGCTGCCATAGCAACTGGGTTTCCACTTAGCGTTCCAGCCTGATAAACTGGTCCATCAGGAGAAAGCATATTCATAATATCCATGCGACCGCCAAAAGCACCGACAGGCATTCCTCCACCAATAACTTTTCCAAGTGTAACAAGGTCAGGTATTACTCCAGTAATGGATTCAGCACCATTAATAGTAGCTCTAAAACCACTCATAACTTCATCAAAAATAAGAAGAGTCCCATTTTTATCACAAAGTTTTCTCAACTCATGTAAAAACTCTTTATCAGCGGGAACAAAACCCATGTTTCCAGCGATAGGTTCTATAATAACACATGCGATATCTGAAGAACCATCAAAACATTTTTTTACACTTTGGATGTTGTTATATTCTGCTAAAAGTGTATGTTTTGTAAAATCAGCTGGAACACCAGGACTTGAAGGTGTTCCAAATGTAGCAGCACCACTGCCAGCTTCTACTAAAAGAGAGTCACTATGACCATGGTAACAGCCTGTAAATTTCACTATATCATCACGGCCTGTAAAACCACGAGCTAAACGAATAGCAGACATTACAGCCTCTGTTCCACTACTAACAAAACGAACCTTCTCAATAGAATCAAAAATGCCAACTACAAGTTTTGCAAGTTCTGTTTCCCCTAATGTTGGTGCACCAAAGCTCAAACCATGTTTGACTGCGTTTATCACAGCAGCTTCTATGCCCTCATCCCGATGACCAAAGATAAGTGGACCCCAACTTTGAACAAAATCAACATACTTATTACCATCAACATCACTAAGGTAAGCACCATTCCCCTCACTTATAAAGATTGGTGTTCCTCCAACACTTTTAAATGCTCTAACAGGAGAGTTAACACCCCCAGGGATTAAATCTTGTGCTTCTTTAAATGCTTGTTCGGATGATTTTCTATTCATTATATTTTTGCCTTAGAATTTTTTATTATTATAGCCAATAAGTGTTAATATATATTTGCTATAATATTTAAAATAAAATAACTGGATGTTTTTTGAACAGATCTACTTTTGCTCTTTTTGTTGCACTCCTGATTCATCTTCTGCTAGTGCTTATTTTTTGGATTTTAGGGACTATTACACCAGATATAAAGAAGGTACAAAAGCCAAAAGAAGAAAAAATAAAAATTTCTCTTAAAGAGATGCCTAAAAAAGAAAAAAAAACTGGACTTACTAAGAAAAAAGTTAAGCCGACTCCTATAGCACCACCAATGCCAAAAGGAAAACAACTTAAAAAACTCACTAAAAAACCACCTGTCAAATTTAAACCTAAAAAGCCTGCAAAAACGCCAACACTTAACAAGCCTAAGCCATCCAAACCTAAACCTAAGCCAAAGCCTAGACCAAAAGTAGAACCGCTACCCCCACAAAAACCATATATCCCTCTAATACAAAAGAAGAAAAAAGAAGTTATAAAAAAGCCTAAAAAAGACAACACTCCAGCTTGGATGCTAGAAGACAAGGCAGAAAAAGAAGAAAAAGAGAAGAAAACAGAAGTTTCTAGGTTTGGAATTGGTGGAACAACTAGAGAGATGAAAGAACTTTATGGGGATGAGTGGGGGAAACTAACGCCTGGACAAAAACAGTACATGATAGATAATCAAGAGATTATGAGAAGAATTACCCAGCAAATTCTCAATCGTGTTGCCAGAGTCAATTTGAAAAGAGATTTAAATGTCAATAGAACCAATGTAATTGAGTTTTATCTACATCCAAATGGAGATATGACTGACTTTAGATTTATTAAAAAAAGTGGTTATTTTATACTTGACCATACTACACAAGAGACTATAGAGTATGCTTACAGTAAATACCCAAGACCTAAAGAGAAGATACTTGTTCGTTATAATGTTTTTTACAATCTAGCGAGGTATTAAGATGTTAAAATATTTTTTTGTAATTATTTTCATTTTGGCAAATCTTCAAGCGAGTATGCTTTTAAATAAAAACTACTATACAAACTCAAAAAATGTAAAAATTTCAGATATTAATCCATCTGCAAAAAATGATAAGATTTTATACACTTTTGTAGAGGGAAAACACACTAAAAGAGTCAAATCATCTCAACTTTTAAAGCTTTTAAAACTCAATGGAGTAAAAGATTTTACTTCAAAACATACTTATGTTCGGTTCATACAAAAAAGTCCTATCGATACTTCAAAGATAGAAGTATTTATAAAAGAACAGTATAAAAAACGTTATAAAGATATAAAGGTTCAAAGCATTACTGTTCATCCCAGAGGATACATCCAAGTTCTTGCTAAAGAATACACAATCAAAATGCAATCAAAAAGTTACCTTCGCAGAAATGGGATAGTTGCTATAAAATCATTTGACGGCAAAGATACTTTTTTTGATTATAATATCAATGCTAAAGTAAGCGTTTATAGAGCGAGAAAGAATATAAAAAGAAATAGTGAGCTTTCTGCCCTTAATACTAGAAAAAAAAGTATTGTATTAGAAAAATTTAAAGCTATGCCTGTTGGAGAGATTAAGAAATCGACACTTCAAAGTAAATATCGTATAAAAAAAGGTACAATTTTAACTACAAGAGATATCTCGCCTCTCTATCTAATAAAAAGAGGTTCAAGTGTGAATGTATCTCTTGATAGTTCAAACTTGTCTATATCATTTTCGGCTAAAGCAGTTCAAAATGGTTGCTTGGGAGATATAATTAGTGTTGTGCAGAGTAATGGAAAAAAGATAAAAGTAAGAGTAACAGCACATCATAGTGCAGAGGTTAGATAATGAGTAGAAAAATTGTAGTAGCAACAAGTGGTGCTAGTGGTGTCAATCTTGGCGTGAAAACCTTAGAATTACTGCCAGATTCCATAGAAAAACATTTTATAATGTCTAAAAATTCTGAAATAGTTTTAGATAAAGAATTAGGTGTAAAAATCCATAAAAATGAAGACATATCTGCAAGTATCGCTTCTGGTTCTTTTGGTGTTGATGCGATGATAATTGCACCTTGTAGTATGAATACACTAGCAAAAATAGCTTGTGGCATATCTGATAACCTTGTCACAAGATGTGCAGCGGTTATGATAAAAGAGAGAAAAAAACTCATCCTAGCTCCTAGAGAGATGCCATTTTCACCTATAGCACTTGAAAATATGCAAAAACTTGCAACTATTGGCGTTATCATTGCACCTCCTGTTATGGCGTACTACTCCGAGCAACAGACACTCGAGACAATGGAAAATTTTATCATTGGTAAATGGTTTGATTTGCTTGGTATAGAAAATAAACTTTATAAGAGATGGGAATAATTTTGAATAAAATCGCACTTTATCCAGGGACTTTTGATCCTATCACTAATGGTCATTTTGATGTTATAGAGAGAGCTTTAGGGCTTTTTGATGAGCTTATAATAGCCGTTGCTGTTTCTCATGATAAAGAACCTATGTTTAGTCTTGATGAGAGAATAAAGATGATAAAGGAATCTACTAAGCATCTAGAAAATATCAAGGTTCTAGGCTTTGATAACCTGACTGTTGACTTTGCTAAACAAAACAATGCAACTGTACTTATTCGAGGACTTCGTGCTGTTAGTGACTTCGAGTATGAACTACAACTCGGTTATTTAAATAACTCTCTTGATAGCACGATTGAAACTGTTTATCTTATGCCAAGACTTAAACATGCTTTTATAAGCTCATCCATAGTTAGAAATCTTTTAAAATTTAATGGAAAAACAGAACACCTTTTACCTAAAGAAGTTCAAAAAATTATAGGAAAAATTTCATAATGTACATAACTATAGAGGGCATAGACACAGCTGGTAAAAGTACACAAATAGATGCACTTACATCTTCTTACCCAAACGCAGTCATCACAAAAGAGCCAGGTGCGACAGATATCGGAAAAGAGATAAGAGAGATGGTTTTATCTGCTCGTGCGAAGAGTAAAAAGGCTGAGTTTTTACTTTTTTTAGCAGATAGAGCTGAACATATAAAAGAAGTTATCGAACCAAACATAAACAAAAATATGATCATCTCTGATAGAAGTGTTGTTAGTGGAGTTGCTTATGCCTTAGTCCAAGGTGAGATAAGCCAAACTGCTATTTTACATCTTAATAGATTTGCCACAAATGGGATATATCCAAAAAAAGTTTTTCTACTAAAACTAACAAAAGAAGAGTTAGAGTACAGGCTCTCTCAAAAAAAGTTAGATGGAATCGAACTTCGTGGTAGTGAATATCTTTTAAAAATCCAAGATGCTCTCATAGAAGCCTCAAAGCTCCTTGATATAGAGCTTGTAGAGATAGATGCTACACTAAACAGAGAAAAAATAACAGAAGAAATATTAAACAATATCAACAGTGGACTTCAGATATCAACTTAGAAAATCTTGATTATATTAATAAAAAAGATAAAGAGTTAGTAGAACTCTTTATCTCATCTTCTTCGAGTAAAAAATATATACTAGGCATTAACAAACTAACAAAATCTGTTTTAAAATTTGTAGAAGTTGATGGTATAATTGATGATTTTTCGCGCGTGCAACGCTCTAGAAAAAAAGAAATTTTAAAGATAGAAGATGTGCAAAAAGAGAGCATTATTTTATGGGTAGCAACAGGTAGCCCTCTTGAAGTTAAAAAACGATTAGACAAAGAAGGTTTTAAAAATATCAGTTATCTTGCTCTTTGTAAATATAGTGATTTTGATTTAGCTCATCCTCCTTTTATCATGGATTTTGCAAAAAATTATAAAAATCATATCTCTGAGTACAAATGGATTTATCAACAACTTACAGATAAAAAATCAAAAGAAATTTTCACAAAAGTTATGAATTTTAAAATCACATTTGATTATGACTTTATGGATGGATTTACAAACAATCACGAAGAACAATATTTTGATAAAGAGCTGATACCAGAGATAAATAACATTAGCTTTTTTGATGGTGGCGGTTATGTTGGTGATACTGCCACCGAAGTTATAAAAAACTATCCTGATTTTAAAAAAATATGGCTCATAGAACCAATACCTGAGAACATAAGAATTGCAAAACGCGAACTTGCTCATTTTGAAAATATAGAATTTTTAACATGTGGCGTTTCAAGTAAAAAAGAGACTCTATACTTCAATGAAGAAAAATCATTCTCAACAATGTATGGACATGGTACACAGAGTGTCGAAGTTGATACCATTGATAATATTATCAAAGAAAAAGTTGATTTTATCAAACTTGACATAGAAGGCGCAGAACAAGATGCGATAGATGGAGCAAAAAAGACGATAAAAAAATATAAACCTATTTTAGCTATCTGCGTTTATCATAAAGCCGAAGACTGGTACAAGATTCCACAAAAAGTCTTAGAGATAGAGAGTAGCTATAACATCTATCTAAGGCATTATATGGAAGGCATTTTTGAGACTGTTATGTACTTTATCCCTAAAATCAGCAACTGCGATGATTAAGATTTTAAACTTTAATCGTTACTTTACAGGGACATGACAAAAACTGGCTTCTACTTCTGTTGTAAAGCTTATGGAGACATCATTCCATTTAGACTAGTTGTATTTTTAGTTCTTTACCCATAATATGAGCGAAAGCTTGAAGTGTTGAGAGTCTAATGTCTTGTGCATGATTTTCTATTCTTGAAATAGCAGATTTTTTAGTATGCATAGCATCAGCTATATCCTCTTGTGTCAAACCTGTCTCTTTTCTAGCAAGTTTCAACATTTCACCAATTTTAAATTCTTGGTATCCACTTTCAAAGTTCTCGGCAAATTTATTATCAACTTTTGTTCGTTTAACGATATATTTTTTTAAATCATTCATGTTAATCTCCTCTATTTTCAAAACCTAAAAGTCTAAAATTGTTTTTGCCAATTTGAGCTCTTACTTCTATAATGTCATCACAGTTACTAAGTTTTTTATAAAACTTGGTAGAAATATTTTCCATCTCTTCGATTAAGCTCAAAGCCCAAGTAATTTTTTGAGCTTCTTTTGATGATAGTGAATCAAGAAAGTCTTCAATAGGACTATTCCCTGACAATGTTTTATAGAATTTTAGACTTAATTAAAAATACGGGGGTTTATAAACTCACTTTTTTTGATAACTTAGTGTTTTTGGAAATCATTAAGAGTATAAGGCTGTGTTTTTTCACAGTCTCTCGTTTTTGTTAGATGTTTAGAGTCTAAGTAAAGTGTATCAGGACAAATATCTTGCTCATGAGGCCATACTACAGTTCCATATTCCACAAAAACTTGTTTAAAGTAGTCTATATCTTGAAATTCTTTAAATACTCCAAAGTTTAATAAGTCAGCACAATCATAAATAGCTTCTTCTTCATTTTTAAAAGTTAAGATTAATTTATAGTCATCAGTTGGGATGACAGTTTTTACTCTTGGATTCATTATCTTAATGGTTCAATTTTGTAAGGCTTTTGACCTTGGACTGCTAATTTCCAGTCAGCAACTAATTCATCTTGATGAAGCTCAATCCAAGCAGTTAAAAGTTTCATCTTAGATTTAGGAATTTTACCTTCTAAAATTTCCCCATTTGGGATTTCAATAATAACTTCGTCATCTTGATACATTGCATGGATATGTGCTTTATCATGTTTATTATTGTCTTTGTAGTACATATAGATAATAATTCCGTAAAACATTGATAATGATGGCATTTAGAATCCTTATTAATTTTTATAATTATATCAAAATTCTATATTTTATATGCTTCTAATAATTCTTTGTATTTTGCGGGTATTTGCTTTAAATGTCTAAAGCAAATATAAATATTTTTGTTCATATATTTTTCATCAAAATATTAGCCCATTCCAATACTAATCAATTCTTTAGAAATCCATATTCCAATCTAACCATGGAAAAGAGCATCAAAGCCTCAGCTAAATTTTGAGTAGTATCG